>JAPLOT010000066.1 GCA_026400595.1 Alphaproteobacteria bacterium
GCGCGCGGCCTGCAATCTAGCGGGGAAAACCGGGCCTTTCATCGGGCCAGTCAGTTGGGGACTAAGCAACAGATTGCCACTGCTGCAAGACGGGACTCGGTCCCGATGGAGGCCCGGCTTTCCGCTGCGTGAGTATTCTCACAGACCCCCCTTGGCCCAACACGCCATAGTGGCTGCATGGGAACCCAATCCCGAATCCTGTGCTTCTGGGAGTGCATCGTGCAAGCATCACGCGCGTCTTCGCCCTTGCCGGCCGAACAGCCAGAGAGGCCTGGCTGAATCACCCAGCCCCGTACGAACAACGCGTTCCCGACCAAGCTGGAGCAAGACCGATGACGCGACTTTCCGCGAATGCCTCCCTTTTGCTCGCTGCGGCCCTCTGGGGTTTCGGCAATGTCTGCCAGAAGACGGTTCTCGAGGATCTCGGGCCCTTCACCACTGTGGGATTCCGCTGCCTCATCGGTTTGCTGATCATCCTGCCGCTGCTCAGCCAGGAGCGCATTGCGCGCCAGCGTTCGAGCCGCCCATCCTTGAAACTCCTCGCGCTTATCAGCCTGCTCTTCGCCGGCGGCATGGTCACGCAGCAGGCTTCGTTCGGCAGCACGACGGTCACCAATGGAAGCTTCCTCATCACCACCACAACGGTCTTCACCCCGCTGGTGGCCTGGCTGCTGCATCGGTTGTGGCCGTCCCCGGTCATCTGGATGGCAATCGTCGGCTGCCTCATCGGAACCTTTCTCATGGCCGGCGGCCAGTGGTCGTCGGTAGCCACCGGAGACATCCTCTGCCTCATCTCGGCGATGATCTACTCGGTCTGGTTCGTCGTTCTGGGCGATGCCGTCATCCGCCACGGGCGTCCGATCCTGATCACGGTGTCGCAATTCCTGGGCGCAGGCCTGCTCTGCCTGGCGACCGGGCTTGCACTTGAGGCCTTCGACATGGCGCGGCTGATGGCAGCTCTGCCCGAACTGATCCTGCTAGGGGTTGTCTCGACCGGCCTCGCCTTCGTCCTCCAGACCATCGCACAGCAACACACTTCAGCCACGGAGGCTGCGATCATTGCGAGTGCAGAGGGCCTCTTCGGGACATTGGCAGCCATGGTTCTGCTTGGCGAACGCCTGTCCCAGACGTCGATCTTCGGCGCAGCCCTGATCATGTCGGCCGTGCTTGCCGTCGCTCTTAGTCCAAACCCGATGCCGCGCCGCCTTACCCTCGCGCCGCGGACCGCAAACCTTGGCCACGCGAGTCCTGTGCGCCGCGGCCCGACAAAGAGTCTCTGATGTGAAACGCCTTCTTCAATCCGCACCGAAGACGAGCGGGAGGTTACCATGATCAGTCGCCGAAACTTCGTGAAGTGTGCAGTCGCCCTGGCGCTAGCCCCCGTGCTGCCGCTTCATATCACGAACGCCACGACCGGTGTGTCGCTGGTGCGCCGGCGTCTGCGGGCAGCGGATCGAGCGGTCCGCTTGCGCATTGCGGCGAGGGAAGCCGGCGAATTCCAGCTGTTTATTGGGGGCAATGGCCTGTGGATTCACGACATCGCACTCGAGGCGCGCGAAGGACAGCGCGCCGTAGTTCATTTTGGCAGGCATGTTCCACCACGGCGCGCGACAGCCTGGATGCCGCTGCCTGCAGGTCCTCTGTCGATGACCGTGCAAGTGACAAATCTGCCGCTCGGCCAGCGGACAACAGTGCTCGAACTGCGGACCAGGGCGGCCTTGCCTGCTACGGCGTAACGAAGTCCGAACACTTCGGCGCCGGAAGATCGCCCCAGGGCATGATCGGCACGGTCGACGTCGAATTGTTCGGCGAACCCTCGATCAGCTTGTCCGTATAGGCCAGATAGACCAAGACATTGCGCTTGGCGTCGCAGCCCCGCACGATCTGCATCTTCTTGAAGAAAAGCGAGCGGCGCTGCCGATAGACCTGTCCGCCCTGTTCAAATTTCGCGTTGATCTGGATCGGCCCTACCTGGCGGCAGTCGAGCGACGTCTCGGACCGCTCTTCGGCGAAACCCGCCCAGCCGCTCCAGCCACCGATTTCGGGAACGGTGAAGTAGCAGGCAACGCCTTTCACATCAGGGTCATCAAGCACATAGGTGGCCAGCTTCGCATCAGGCGACAGCATGCGCCATACGGTCGTCTTCTTGAACAGCAGCTCCGGGTCGTCCGACTCCTGTGCCAGCGCGGGCAAGGCGACCGCGGCGGCCAGAACGGATGCAATGATCGGTGCGGCAAGCTTCATCAGTTGATCCTTCCTCAAGCCCCACACATGGTGCGCGATGCCGTGAATTCAAGGCTGGCTGCGCAGCGCGGCAAATCCCTCGCCAAGATCGGAGATCAGGTCGTCGGGGCTTTCCAGCCCGATGTGGAATCGAAAGCAGGGACCTGGTGCGGTCCAGGCGGTTGCGCTGCGCTGCGGCCTGAAGGGGATCGCGAGGCTTTCGAAGCCACCCCAGCTCCACCCCATCCCGAACAGGCTGAGGCGGTCGAGGAAGGCGTCGGCCGCGATGCCGCTGCAGGGCTTCAGGACAACGGAGAACAGTCCGGAGGCGCCCTTGAAGTCGCGCTTCCAAAGCGCATGACCCGGTGCATTGCTGAGGGCTGGATAGAGCACCGTCTCGACTTCGTCGCGGCCCCGCAGCCACTCGGCCACCTTGCAGGCATTCTTCATGTGGCGCTCAAGACGGACATCGAGCGTGTGAATGCCCCGCAGCGTGAGGTACATGTCATCTGCTCCGGCAAACTGGCCCATCGATTCGTAGGCTTCCTTGAATGCCGGCCAGGTCTCCGCATTGCATGTGACTGTTCCCATCATCGCATCCGAATGGCCGACGAGATACTTCGTGCCGGCCTGGATGGAAATGTCGCAGCCATGATCGAAGGCCTTGAAGTAGTGGCCGGCAGACCAGGTGTTGTCGATCATCACGATCGCGCCGGCGCGATGCGCCGCATCGGCAATGGCCGAGATGTCCTGCACTTCCATCGTCTGGGATCCCGGGCTTTCGCAGTAGACAACCCTTGTATTGGGTCGCACCAGCGCGGCGATCGCGCGTCCGACGAGCGGATCGTAATAGGTGGTCTCGATGCCGAGACCCTTCAGCAACCCATCGCAGAAATGGCGCGCCGGCTGATAGACCGTATCCACCATCAGGAGGTGATCGCCGGACTTGAGGAAGGCCAGCAGCGCCGTCGAGATGGCTGACAGTCCCGACGGCAGCATCTTGGCATTATGGCCGCCTTCGACCAGCGCGACGGCTTCTTCCACGGCACGCGATGTCGGCGTTCCGCGGCGGCCATAGACATAAGTCTGCGATCGGTCGTGAAGTGACTGTGCCGTCGGAAACAGCACGGTCGAGCCATGGTAGACGGCCGGATTGACGAAGCCATGCTCGGCATAGTCGCGGCCGGCAGCGACCAGCCGGGTGGCTGGATCGAGGCGGGAAAGGTCGGGTTTTGACTTTGACATTCGCTAGACCAGTGTTTTGCCAATGCGGTAGCATGCGGCGGGTCTATGGGGAAGGCTGCGTGAATGGTTGTTGCTGTGGCTGGGGCGGGTATCGGGGGCCTCGTTGCGGCGTTGAGCCTGCATCAGGCCGGCATCCCGGTACGGGTCTTCGAGGCGGTCCGTAAGGTGGAACCTCTCGGCGTAGGCATCAACATCCTGCCCCACGCGGTACGCGAACTCTTTGCGCTCGGACTGGAAGAGGCGCTTTTGGAGATTGGTGTCAAGACGGCAGCCCTTGCCTATTTCAGCAAGCGGGGACAGCCAATCTGGCAGGAGCCGCGGGGCCGGGAAGCGGGCTATGACTGGCCGCAGATCTCGATTCACCGCGGACTGCTTCAGCAGCTTCTCTATCGAACGGCTGTCGAGCGGCTTGGCCCCGGCAACGTGGTAACGGGGCATCGCGTCGAGGCCTGGCGCGAAGGCGGCGACCGCGTCACATGCCAGCTGCTGCGGCAGGCCGATGGTGCGCAAGTCGAGGTCGAGGCTTCGCTGCTGGTCGGCGCCGACGGCATCCACTCGGCGGTTCGCCAGCAGCTTTACCCGGATGAAGGTCCGCCAATATGGAATGGTGCTGTCCTGTGGCGCGGCGTGACACGCGGCATCCCGTTTCTCGACAATCGCACCATGATCATGGCAGGTCACGAATTCCAGAAATTCGTGTGCTATCCGATTGCGCCGCACGGAGAGCCGGTCATCAACTGGATCGCGGAACTGAAGTTTCGTCCGGATCATCACTGGCGCCGGGAGGACTGGAACCGTCATGGTCAGCTGAAGGACTTCCTGCCGCGCTTCGCCACGTGGCGGTTCGGATGGCTGGACGTTCCCGTCCTGGTCGAAGCCGCTCAGGGCTGCTTCGAGTATCCCATGGTGGACCGCGAGCCGCTACCGCAATGGAGTTTTGGCCGCGTTTCGCTCCTCGGAGACGCCGCTCATGCCATGTACCCCATCGGATCCAATGGGGCCTCGCAGGCAATCATTGATGCCAAGGTGCTGGCCCGCGAGATCCGTGATTGCGGCGAGACGCCCCAAGCCCTCGTGAGCTACGAGGCGGAGCGCCGGCCCACGACGTCTGCGATTGTTCTGGCCAACCGTCGAAACGGGCCTGAACTGGTGATGCAGATGGTCGAGGAGCGCGCGCCAGACGGCTTTGCCGATGTCAGTGAGGTGTTGCAAGCACAGGAACTCGAGGCCGTCGCATCGGCCTACAAGAAGATTGCGGGCTTCAGCATCGAGGAGCTGAATGCGCGGCCGCCGATTCTCGGCTAGGCGTCAGTCCAGGCGGTAGAACTCCAGATCGACCTGCGTGCCGGAAGCATGGGCGAGGAGGGTACCGACGAAGACACTCCGGCGTAGCCAGTCCAGAGAAGGATGCGCCGCTTCGAACTGGGGGATTGTGTGTCCACGGTAACTTCCATCCGGATTTGGGTGGGCGAGGCCGGCATTGTGTACCGAGACGAGCTGGCCGCTGTCGAGCGCCAGCGTGTAACGGGCCCAGACCTCGGCTATGCCGTCGGGCCGGGTGAGGCACCAGTCAGCTCCGCCAGGCAGCACCTTGCCGGTGAGCAGGGGCCCGTGCAGCGCGCCGCCCGTGATCGGAATGACCTCCCGCAGCCCCGCGTCAACGCGCCCGATGGCAAGCGGAGGATCGACGGTGACGCTGAGACTGGCAACATGCGTCAGGTTTGGCGGCAGGTTCGGAGCTCCCTTGGTGAAGCCTGCATTCTGCGCCATCATGCGGTTCTTCAAAAGGGCCAGTGCATGTCGCCGCTGATGATCGTGATCCTGAGGTTTACCCGCGGCGGCGCCCTGCTGGCGGCCGGCTTCGTCGGCGCGGTGCTTGGGCTGGAGCTTTGGCGCTATTCCGTCAGCGCGCGGCCGCCCGACACCGGCTTCATCGTGGTGCTGGCCCTGTTGATAGCAGGTTTCCTTCTTCTGGCCCGGTCGATCGCCCGGGAACTGGCAAAACCCGGGTCTTGAACCCTTCGCCCCAAGACAGTACCAAGGCGCCCAGTCGACAGGTGTGAGATGATGGATTCCGCAAAACGCGTGGCCGAAAAGAAGGATTGGATCAAGGGAGCGACAGGCGATTGGGAAATCGTCATCGGCATGGAAGTGCATGCCCAGGTCCTGGCCAAGTCCAAGCTCTTTTCCGGTGCTTCGGCAGAATTCGGCGGACCCCCAAATGACAACGTCTCCCTGGTCGATGCCGCCATGCCCGGCATGCTGCCGGTGATCAATGAATTCTGCGTGGAGCAGGCGGTCCGTACCGGCCTGGGTCTCAAGGCGCAAATCAACCGGCGGTCAATCTTCGACCGGAAGAACTACTTCTATCCGGACCTGCCGCAGGGCTACCAGATTTCCCAGTACAAGCAGCCTGTCGTGGGCGAAGGCAAGGTTCTCGTCGATGTCGAAGGCCGATCAATCGAGGTTGGCATCGAGCGCCTTCATCTGGAGCAGGATGCCGGCAAGTCGCTGCATGACCAGCACCCCAACATGAGCTTCGTCGATCTCAACCGTTCGGGCTGCGCGCTGATGGAGATCGTCTCCAAGCCCGACATTCGCTCGGCCGAGGAGGCCAAAGCCTATGTGACGAAGCTCCGGCAGATCATGCGGTATCTGGACACCTGCGACGGTAACATGGAGCAGGGCTCTCTCAGGGCAGACGTGAATGTGTCGGTCCGCCGGCCAGGCGGCGACTTCGGCACGCGGTGCGAGATCAAGAACGTCAATTCGATCCGGTTCATGGGGCAGGCCATCGACTACGAGGCGCGGCGCCAGATCGGTATCCTGGAGGACGGCGGCACCATCGATCAGGAAACCCGCCTGTTTGACGCCCGGAAGGGCGAGACCCGGTCGATGCGGTCGAAAGAGGAAGCCCATGACTATCGCTATTTCCCCGATCCGGACCTGCTGCCGCTCGAACTCGACCAGGCCTGGATTGCCCGGATCGGCGACACCCTGCCGGAATTGCCCGACGAGAAGATCGCGCGGTTCATGTCGGACTACAGTCTTACAGCTTACGATGCGTCAGTTCTGACGGCTGAGCGGGCCTCCGCTGACTTCTTCGAGCAGGTGGCGCGTGGGCGAGACGGCAAGATGGCTGCGAACTGGGTCATCAACGAGCTCTTTGGTCGCCTGAACAAGGAGGGAAAAGCTATTGAAAACACTCCAGTTTCCGCCGTCCAACTGGGGGAGATCGTCGATCTGATCGGCAACGGCACGATCTCCGGCAAGATCGCCAAGGACGTCTTCGAGATCGTCTGGACCGAAGGGGGATCGCCGGCGGCGATCGTCGAGGCCCGCGGCCTGAGGCAGGTGACAGACACCGGGGCCATCGCTAGGGCGGTGGACGAGATCATCGCCGCCAACCCGGACAAGGTTGAGCAGGTGAAGGCCAAGCCCACCATGCTGGGCTGGTTCGTGGGCCAGGTCATGAAATCGACCGGAGGGAAGGCAAATCCCCAGGCCGTCAGCGATCTTCTGCGCGAAAAGCTGGAGATTAACTAAGCTGGGCAAAGCTTTAGTTTAAGTTTCCGTTTCCCGGAAAACTCGGCTATAATCCGTACCCTGAATTGTTTTTTGCAAGGTTCGGAAGGGGTTTGGGAGATGGCCAAGACAGCCAAAAAGGCTGCGAAGAAGCCGGCTGCAAAGAAGCCGGCCGCGAAGAAGGCAGCAAAGCCGGCGGCACAGAAAAAGAAGCCGCCGCCGAAGGCCGCGGCCAAGTCAGCCAAGGCCAGCAGCACGAATACCGGCCGTTTTACGCTGTATGGCTCGATGACGTCTGGCCCCACCTATACCGTTGGCCTGATGCTGTCGCTCTGCCGTTATCCCTTCAGCTACATCCACGTAAATCTGCGCGAGGGGCAGCACAAGCTGCCGGACTATCTCGTCAAGAACCGCTATGGCCAGGTCCCGGCTTTACGCGATGGCCAGACCTATTATGTGCAGTCTGCTGCGATACTCGAGCACCTGGCCGAATCACTGGGCAAGTTCGACGGCAAGTCCGCCTTTGAGAAGCATCGCATCCGTGAATGGCTGTTCTGGCAGTGGGACAAGCTCGCCTTGCCGATCTTCCGGCTGCGAGCCAGGGCACGCGGATTCCGCCAGTTCGGCGATGAAGTCCGCAACATGTATGACACCGAGGCAAAGGCCGCCTTGTCGGTTCTCGATCATGAACTTGGCAAGAACGAGTGGATTCTCGGAAAACGCCCGACCATCGCGGATGTCGGTTGCTTTGCAGTCATTCGTTATCTTGCCGAAGCCAATATCGATCTCAGTCCCTATCCGAACGTGCTCGCGTGGAAGAAACGCTTTGAAGCCCTGCCGGGCTTTGGTACACCCGAGCAGATCCTGCCGATGGAGAGCAGGCTCCTCTAATCCGTTCAGAGGCGGCCGTTGAACGAAATTGCCGAGATGGCGGCCACGCCGCCAGATGCCGAGTCTTCCCGGAAGAAGAGACGTCGGCCGAGCGGTCGCGCGGAGTGTGGCCTCGGCCTGCTGGCGTCACTGATCGGGCTGCTTGCTTCGCGCGCCGGTTACCTCTGGATCGGCTTCGATATCTTCGCGCAGTTCACGGTTCATTTTGCCATCGCGGCGGCCGCATTCCTGATCGGTCTTCTGGTGCCGCGCGCGCGAGTCCTCACCGCCTTGGTACTGATACTTGCCGGCGTCGTGGCACTCGGGCTCTGGCCTCACCTCGCCAGCAGGGATGTGCGTACGCTCGCGGCGGTCCCGGAAGGACATCGCGAAATCAAGGTTGCCAGCCTCAATCTCTGGTATGCGAACCGGAACTATGATGCGGTGCGGGCCGAAATCCTCCGTCTCGATGCCGTCGTCGTGACCCTGATCGAGATCCACCGCGACAAGCGCCCGATGCTCGATGCGTTGAAGGCTTCTTACCCCTATCAGGCGACCTGCTTTACCATCGACTACTGCAACCTTGCTGTACTCTCGAAGGTGCCGATCGTGGAGAGCGATGCGCGGGTGCGCTGGGTCGGTGCTCCGATGATCCGGGCCAAGCTTGGACCGGAGCTCGGCGGACTTACGGTCGTCGGCGTTCACGCAATCCGCTTCCCGCACTCGCGCGCGCAGTTCCGCCAGGTGACGGCCCTGAGCGACCTGATTGAAACCATTCCCGGGCGCAAGCTGGTGATGGGAGATTTCAACTCGACGGCCTTCTCGCGGATCCTCGAGACGATGGTGTCGCGCACGAGCCTCGTCCGGTTGACCAACCTTCCCAGCTGGCCGGCTACCTTCGGGCTGCCGCAGGTCGCCATCGACCACATCTTCGTCTCCAGGGGAATCGTGCAGACGAAGAGCCAGCAGATCGGCGAGCCGTCGGGGTCGGACCACTATCCGATCACGCTATCGATTGCGGTTCCCCTCGACCCGTAACCTGCAATCCTGGTGAACCGCTGGTGAAGGCGGCACGGTAAAAGCCAGCTAAACCAGGACGTAACCGATTGAAATTGCATGTCTGCAGCCAGGTCTTGCAGACAAGTGGACAGTTTCCGTTCATGCGGCCTTAAGGCTGCCGCTTAACCGGCCGTTTCGGGGGCTAGGCCATGATCGTCGACAGCCCGCAGAGAAGAGCAAGCGGGCCGCCGCACGGCATACCGAGGGGGCTCGGGCGCCAGCGTCGCAAGAGATGTAACAGGGACGAGGAACATGGCACGGACTACACTTGGAGAACCCGAATTTGCAGACATCGCCGGCAATGCCGCGACGGCCGATGTGTTGTTTGAACTGGGCATGATGTACTGCATCGGCCGCGGTGTGGCGAAGGACTATGTCACGGCCCACAAGTGGTTCAATCTCGCAGCCATGAAGGGCAGCGAAGACGCCAAGCTCTATCGCCGGGAACTGGCCACCGAGATGTCACCGGCAGAAGTTGCCGAAGCGCAGCGGCAGGCCCGGAGCTGGCTTACCCTGCACTGAGGCGGGGTCGACGTCTCAATAGTCGATGAAGTCGCTCGGTGTGCGCTGCTTCTGATCCGAAACAAGCTGCTCGATACGGCTGGTGAATATGCGCTCTCTGCGGTCGCGCACCCAGGTCGCCGCCTCTTCAATGTCGACTTCAGAATTGAGCTGATCCTGATCACTGTTCAGCGGGGGCAGGGTTTCGTCATCGGGTGAATAGCTGTGGCCAAGCGGAATGAAGTTCTCGTAAGCCGCCGCCGGGCCTGCGATTGCCACGAATGCAGCGAAGATCATCATCATTGAGCGCATGGTCAATTCTCCCCTCGCCACGGTTATAGCCAAGTTTTGGCCCAAAGCCACCAAGATTCAGTTAACTGTCCTCCGCTCGTCAGTTATCCCATCGGGCTTCAGGTGACGCAAAAAGAAGCGAAAAATCAGATAGATATGCAAGAATACTTCCCGGCAATCGGATCCCCCTTCGGCCTAGCGGGACAAGCGGATGTCGCCAAGCCTTGCAGCGATGTGGGAGAATGTCGCCAGCAGGCCGTCGGTGGATTCGGCGAGATAGCTGTACTCGCTCCCGCTTGAGCAGCTGGAGAGAAGGGACGTGGCAGAAGCGTAGGACGAGATGTCGAACCCCACGGTGTAGATGGTGATGCCATTTGCCTTCATGGCCGTGCAGAGCGCCAGGGCCTGAGACCCTGAACTTCCATTCTGCGCCTTGCAGCTGATGCGGTTCTGCTTCGTTTCGTTCGACTCGTCGCTCGAGTAGACTCCGTTGCAATAGGCCGTGTTGAACTGACCATCTGTCATCACCACAACGACCTTCGATGTGAGGGTAGAGTCATAGGCGTCCGGAATGCTGTTGCCACTCCACAGCCCAATGTTGGGGGAGAGCGTGTACCAACCCCAGGCCACACCGATGTGGCCGGCCGTATAGCGACCCGTCTTGAGGGTCTCGATGGCCTGTTCGATTGCTTCTGTATCATCGGTAAGGGGAAGAATCTCATTGCCGTTGCAGATCGACCTGAAGTCATAGAAGTAGCCCACTGGCGAAGATTCGACTGAATCGTCCGTGTAGGCGTCGTCGCCTGTCCGTTCCGTTACGCAGGTGGTGCTGCTGTAGGTCTTGTAGGAACGGTTATCGGTCAGGAAGGTGTACCATTCGCAGCCCGGCGTCGTGCAGGTGCCGGCGCTGAGCGGGCCACGGGCAAATTCAGCATAGTCGCCGAGGTTCACGGCATCGGCATAGGGGACGATCGAGAACCGCGTCGTCACGCCTTCGCCCGCGCCTTGCATCACGGTGGAAACGAGATCCGTTGCGGCCTGCTGGAGCGTGTCGATCTCGGTTGTCGACATCGAAGATGTGACATCGAGCACGAGCGCAACCTCCAGGTTCTTTGCCTGCTTCAAGGCCTGGGCCGATACGGGAACCCGAACTGAATCGATTCCGACGAGCCGCATGAAGCTTGTGTCGAGGCGTGCCACAGCGGAGAATGTATAGTTGTTGCCACTGACATTGAGCTCCGTTTCCAAGAGTTCTCCGTAACGCAGATCGTCGTAATTCAGTTCAAAAGCGCTTAGCGCGAGGTCTTCGAGTTCGGATGTCGAAGCGAGTCTTGACGTGACGGCCTGCAATACGGCCGCGTCAACCGCGGCCGAGAGCGCAGCCTGCGTCGCCAACAGGCGTGCCATGTCGACGGCCGTTCCGCCAGCAACCATGACGACAGCGATCGCGAGAGCGAGCAAGGTCGGGATGCTTCCGCGCTGTGCATTGCGGAATCTGTTCTCTGTGGAGTCCGCCATTCTCGGAAGCAGCCGATCATTGCACATGGTGCGGAATCCTTGGATTGCAGGTGGAGGATGAGATTGACTCATGCCTAGCAATCAGGAGTTGCGCGTTGGAAAACCTTCGATTGGCAATTCTTCAGAAAACGTTTTCAGGGCGGAACTTTCTGATCCGGTCCCAATGCAGCCGCAGGCGTTGGCACCTGCGGCTGCGTTCTGTCAGTCGACGAGATGAGAGGTACCGTCGTCGTAGTCGGAGCCATCTCGCAGCTTCACGGCAATCGCCACCAGCGTGTCTTCCAACTGGTCATCGCTTTCGATCGTGTAGCTCTGTTCTGTTCCGCTAGCGCACTGCGAGAGCGTCGAGGCCCCGGTACTATCCGAACCGACCGACACGGTGTAGATGGTGATGCCCTTTTTCTTCATTGCGGTGCAGAGCTTCACCGCCTGGGCGTTGGGGTCACCATTCTGCGCCATGCAATTGATTTTCGGCTCGCGCGTGCTGTGAGGCGACGTGGAGTCGGATGATATCACTCCTTTGCAGAAAGCCGTATCGTTGGCGCAGCCACTGACGATCACGACGGATTTGAGAGTGTCGGCCTTATCATAGGCGGCCAGTGCGGAGTCTCCCGTGAACAAGCCGAAGGTCGGCGACAGGGAATACCAGGCCCACGCGATCCCGATTTGTCCGCCGCGGCCGCCTCCCACCGACCAGCCATCGATGTTTGCACTCAGGCGATCTGAGCTGGACGTCAGCGGCAGCATCTCGTTGCTGGCGCTGTCGCAATTGCTGCCGTAGTAGCGTCCGACGGGCGCCGTGCTTGGCGGATCGTCAGTGTAGGCGGCGTCTCCGACGCGTTCGGTGACGCAGTCCCGTACCTTCTTCATGATGCGCCCGTAGGGCTGCCAGGCTGACATGCTGGGATTGTTGTAGATGTAGAGGTACCAATCGCAACCTGGGTTCATGCACTTGCCGGACTTGATGCTGCCTCGTGCATCCACGGCACGCGACCCCAGGTAGAGCCTCTCGCTCGCCGGCACCAGCGCCAGCCGCTTGACTGCGTCGGTATGATCTTTTGAGACCAGCAGATCGGCGAAGCTGCGGGCAGCAGTCTTGATCGTCTCCAGATCTCCATCGCCCGACATGTCGGTGACAAGCACAACTTCCATGTCTTTCCTGTTTACGCTGATGGTCGAGACAGTCGCATCGGCCTGGATGGAGACCGACTCGATACCTGTAATGCTGACGAAAGTCGTTTCGACTTCCGCCTGGGCCACCACGGTGATGGCTCCGTCTTCGGATCCGACGGAGATGTTCGTGACGTTGCCCTGATCGCCTGATCCGTAGTTCTGCCCGATCGATGCTTCAGCGAGCGCTTCGAGCACGGTCATGTTCGTGCTGCCGGATGCTGCGACCTGCAATGCCGCCGCGTCGACCGCGGCGGAGAGTGCGGTCTTAGATGCGGTCATGCGCGCATAGTCAACCAGAGCACCGCAGACCAGAATTGCCGCCACGATCCCAAAGGACGCCATGACGGCAATGCCGCCAGAGTTGGATTGTACGAAAGCCTCGCGAGAGGTCACGTAGCTCTCGTTTCGTTCAGTTTGCTGTTTCATTGTATTCCTTCCTTTCCCGCCCACCGCGGACGGTTAGGAGTCGAACACAATCAATCGAAGGTTACCGGACTCGCGCCAAACTGATTCAAATTGTTCAGAAATCGTTTATCGAATGCGCTGACTGATTGTTAAGGTTAGCCCGTAAGATCATCGAAGCTTGGAGGAGTGTCGGTAGGTAGCATCGATTGAGTCGACCGGGTGATTGCCAGTGCTCTCAGTGACCGAATCCAATTTGTTCACGGGATAGTCATGATCTTCATCTGTCACACAAGATGAAACGAGATCGTTGATTGTCTCTTTGCTGGATGCACCAAAGCCGACGGTGTCGATGACGAGCTCCTTGGCCTTCTTGTTAATCGCCGGGCTCCATCGCAGATGCGGCTGTCGAAGTAAGGCGCAGAGACGCGGACCATGTGACCGGAGGTACTTCGACAACCTGACTTCCGTACCCATCACCTCTCCATCGGAGAGATGGAGAAGGAGACTTGCGAAGGTCGTGAGCGTGGTCCCGATCGGATAGGTCGAACTGATCTCCTAGAAGTCGGCGTTTTTGCTTACGCACGACGAGAGAACGCCTTGGGCAACCGAATTGCTTGGACCCGGCACGGCTTCCCGAGACAGTTCATTGAATGAGCCGTACTGAATCATCCGTTTCGCTTTCGGCAGATGCGAGGACGTCGGATGCGATATCGTTGAGCGTTGCTTCCAGATCGGAGCTGGAGTCGATCAGGTGATAAGTGGCCGCGCTGCTTGCGCAGGAAGACAATACGTCCTGCGCCGTAATGTTCGACGTAATGCCAATGCCGACCGCATAGATGATGATGCCCTTCGCCTTCATGTTTGTGCAAATTGCCTTAGCATGTACGTCTGGGTCGCCGTTGGTGCCTACGCAGTTGATCTTGTAGGTAAAGGTCTCATAGGATGACGCGGTGTCTGAGGAAGTGACTCCATTGCAGTAGGAAATGTCGCTGTCCCCCCTCGCAGTGAGGATGGCGACCTTCACGGTCTCGTCGCCATACGCGCCTGGCGCATATTCGTCGGTGAAGTATCCGAAGTTCGGAGAAAGCGCATACCAGGCCCAAGCAAAGCCAATGTGACTCGCACGCGCTCCGCTTGGCGTGGTGTTGCTGATCACTGCTTCCAGATTGGAACTGTTCGACGTGAGTCCGGTAATGCCGTT
>JAPLOT010000250.1 GCA_026400595.1 Alphaproteobacteria bacterium
GGACCCGATCAAGAAGATGATCGACGGCGGCACGCCGGTGATCGCCATGGACACGCTGGTTGCCCCTCCTGGCACCGTCCCGATCCACACATTCATCGCGCCCGACAACATCATGATGGGCTCGGTCGTGACCTCCGCCCTCGTCGCCGCCATGGGTGGCGCTGGCAACATGGTGATGACGCAGGGTGCACTCGGCCACTCGGGTGCCCAGGGCCGCGCCAAGGGCTTCCATCAGGTGGTTGACGGCAACGCCAACATCAAGCTCCTCGATGAGCAGCCCGCCGACTGGGACGTGACCAAGGTCGCCCGCATCTGGGACTCGCTGCTGACGCAGTATCCGGACATCAAGGGCGCCTTCTTCCACAATGACGACATGGCGCTTGCCGCGCACAACGTCATGAAGGCCAAGAACCGCACCGACATCCTGATCGCCGGTGTCGACGCCATGCCGCCGGCGGTGAATGCCGTGCTCGAAGGCGTAATGGTTGCCACCGTGCGCAACCCATCCTGCCGCATTCACGGCTGGTCGGTGGCCGCCGGTGTCGCGGCGGTGCAGGGCGGCGAGCAGGCCGGAAAGGACATTCCTGACTTCATCCTCGCCGACGGGCCGGTCATCACCAAGGACACGGCTGCCGGTCATCTCTGGCTGCAGAAGAACTTCCTGATCTGATCCGGAGACCCAGAAGGATCATTCGACAGAACAGAGCAGGGGCGGCGTGCCGCCCCTGCTCGAACTTGAGCACGTCTCCAAGCACTTCGGCGGCGTCATGGCGTTGCGCGACGTGGATTTCACGCTGCTTCCCGGCGAAATCCATGGACTGGTGGGCGAGAACGGTGCTGGCAAGTCCACGACAATGAAGATCATCGCCGGCGTCCACACGGATTTCGACGGTGTGATGAAGATCCGCGGCAAGGAAGTGCGGCTGCGCTCCGCCCGGGATGCGCTCTCCAATTCCATCGGCATGGTGCACCAGGAACTGTCCATCGTTCCGGACCTCACGGTTGCCGAAAACGTCTTTCTGGGCAATCAGCCCCTGACCCCCCTTGGCACGGTTGACTGGTCGCGGATGAACCGCGAGGCGAAACGCCTGATCGCCAGCCTGGGCCTCGAGATCGATCCGACCACCACGATGGGAACTCTGCCCGTGGGTTTGCAACAATTGGTGGAACTCTCGCGCGTTCTCTTCTCGGGTGCGCAGATCATCATTCTCGACGAACCCACCTCCGCCCTGTCGCCGCCCGAGGTGAAACAGCTCTTCGCCGTCCTGCGGCGTCTGCGGTCGGAGGGCCGGAGCATCGTCTTCATCTCGCATTTTCTCGACGACGTGCTTGCCATCTCTGACCGTGTGACGGTGTTCCGCAATGGCCAGAAGGTGACGACTGCCGATACCAAGACCCTGTCCAAGGACGACGTCATCTCGCATATGATCGGACGCGGCTCCAAGGGCATGCACATGGGCGAGGAGGCGGAACTCCGCGGCGATGACGCCAAGCCCGTTGTGCTCTCGGTCGACGGTGTGAGCGACGGCCGCAGCCTGCGCGATTTCTCGATCGACCTGAGGGCCGGAGAGATCACGGGCGTGTACGGTTTCATGGGATCCGGACAGATCGAATTGTCCCGGGCCCTGTTTGGCAAGCTCCCCCTTCGGCGTGGCACCATAAGCCTTGATGGCAAGCCTGTGCGGCTGAGGTCAACCGCAGCGGCCCGCGCCAAGGGGATCGCCTTTGTTCCTGAGAACCGCCGCATGATGCTGTTCCGGCAGGAACCGGTCTACAAGAACGTCTCTATTTCCATTCTTGACCGTATTCACCGCCTCTTCGTGAAACCCCAGGTCGAGCGGAAGATCACCGAGGGGCACATAAAGGATCTTCAGATCCGTCCGCCGCGTACCGGGATCGCACTGGGTTCGCTGTCGGGCGGCAACCAGCAGAAGGTGGCGCTGGCCAAGTGGCTGACACATCTGCCCAAGGTGCTGATCCTGTCGGAGCCCACGCGCGGCATGGATGTGGGCGCGAAGGAGGACGTGATCCGGATCGTCAAGTCGCTGCGCGATCGCGGTGTCGCGGTGCTGGTCCTGTCCACGGAGCCCGAGACCATTCTCACGCTGGCCGACCGCGTGACGGTGATCAGCAAGGGAATGGTTGCCAAGCGGTTTTCAACGGGACATATCGAAAAGGCCGATCTGTTGGCAGCGGCCTGAGAGCGGAAGAGGGGATGGACGACACATGACGGCAACCGAAGGCGCAGCACCGCGCAAGTTCGAGCTCAAGCGGTTTCTCGCGGAGCAGCTGCGCAACATCGCTCCCATCTTCACGCTGATCGCGCTGGTGTTGTTTTTCAGCTTCGCGAGTTCCTCGTTCTTCACCCTGGACAATGCCCTGAACATTGTGCGGCAGCTTTCGATCACCGGCATCATCGCGGTGGGCCTGACCTATGTTATTCTTACGGCAGAGATCGATCTGTCCGTTGCGGCGGTCGCAAATGCTGTAGGTATTACAGTAGCTTACTTTACAATCCAGCCAGATTACGTGAACATCGCGAATGTCCCCGTGCAAGGCTGGATCGCAATCCTGCTCGCACTCGCCGCGGCCTTCGCCTTCGGCCTTGTCACGGCCTGCGGGATGACCATCATCGGCATCCCGTCCTTCATCATGACGCTTGCCATGATGCAGATCGCCAACGGCGTGTCGGCGCTGCTGGTGCGCGGCCAGATCGCCTATCAGTATCCCGAACTCATCACCACGCTCGGATCGGGAACCGCCTTCACCATCCCGCTGGGTATCGACGCGGCCGGCAAGGCCATGTTCATCCCGATCGGCTGGACCATCATCGTCTGCCTCATCTTCCTGCTCGTTGGGCATCTCGTGCTGCGCTACACGCGTTACGGTCGCTACATCTACATGGTGGGTGGCAACCGCGAGGCGGCAGAGTACTCCGGCGTGAACGTGAAATTCATCATCGGCTCCGTGATGGTGATCTGTGCCATGTGCTCAGGGATCGCCGGCATGCTGGGTGTCGCCTATTTCGGTTCCGCACAGCAGAACCAGTTCGACACCTTCCTGCTTGATGCCATCGCCGCGGTGGTGGTCGGCGGCACCAGTCTCTTCGGAGGCCGCGGCGGCATCGGCAATACCATCATCGGCCTTCTGGTGCTCGGTGTCGTGAACAACGGCCTCGATCACATCCAGATCGACAGTTTCCTCAAGATCCTGATCCGCGGCCTCATCCTGCTCGCGGCACTGATCATCAACGTCTATGCCCAGGTCCTGAAGGAACGCCAGTCCGATCTCGACTGAGCGGGCTGTCCTATGTGGCGATGTCGTTCTTCAAGGCGCGGATGCGCTTTGCCAGCGAGATGACGTTGGCCACCGCACTGGGCTGCACTTCGCTGGCCTTGTCGGGCGGTACCTGGCCGAGTTCGTCGAGCTTGCGGTTCCACTCGGCATCCAGGCGCTCCAGTTCCTGGCGCAAATCCTCGGTGTCCCGCTCTGCCTTGGCCAGGCCTTCGTTCAATGCCGGGTCGGCAGGGGTGGGTATCGGGAGCTGGGGTTCTGCCGGCGTCGTCTCGGAAACGCGGGAGAGACCGGTCAGGTGATCGATGCGGGCGCGCAGGCGCTCCTCGGTCGTTGCGTCTTCCCGAATCCGCGGTTTCGGCATCTTTCCGGTTCGCTGCAATTCCGCGATGATGGCGTTGCGCTCGGCAATATCCTTCTGCAGGACCGCGATCGTCTCGTTGGCTGTGGCGAGGTCGGCTTCGATATGGGCCGTCCGCCGGATTGCATCTGCGGCTTCCGCCTGCAAGGCGGCAAGCGACCGGTCCTTCTCGGCCTGTTCGGCAACCAACATGTCGACACGATTGCGGTGCCGCGTCACTTCCGCCATCTGCTCGGCGGCGCTCAGCTTGGCCTCTTCCAGCCTTGCGCTGAGGCGTTGCGACAGCATGGCGAACTCGGCACGCAACTGATCGCGTTCCGTCTGCAGGCCGGCCACTGTTGAAGGAACTTGCTTCCGCATGCGGCGTGCACCGAAACGCAGGCCGAGGTTCCAAATGAAGCGCCCGAAGAACAGGGCAATCAGGGCGCCAAGCGAAAAGCCCAGAAGTATGAGCAGAATCGTTTCCGTCTGGGACATTGTGGGGGCCTCCGCCGATCTCAATCTCCTAACGGAGTTCAAGCCGCTTTGCAAAAGCTCAGCCGGAGCATCCGGTCGCCTTGCAAGGCACAGGCTGAAACCGCCAGGTTTCCCGCTGCGTCACTTGAAACGTGGGAAGAATGGCAAAAGCGTGACCCCGTGAGGAGTGGTCGCTCCGATCAGAACGGGTTCCACTTGGGTTTGGCGGAATACTTCAGGTAGCCGACATTGGCGCCCAGGCGGGCGCCCACACCGGTGCGGATGGGAGCGAGTACGATGTCCCTGTTGGCCTGGAAATTCACCCCAACGCCGCCGATGAAATAAGCCGATCCCTCGACGCCGCCGAAGCGGTCATGGAGATCCTCCGGGCTGTTGGAGTTGTAAACGAGCACCATGGTGCGCGAGCCATTCGCCCCGAAGTCGAACCCCATCGAAGGGCCCTGCCAGAAGATCTTCTCCTTGCGTCCATCCTTGTAATAGATGGTGCCTTCGCCGTAGCGCAGTCCGCCGACAAAGGCCGCTGCGCCTTCCTCGCCGACGATATAGGCCGACGGCTCGCCCTGCCGCTGGAACACATACTCCACCGCCTTCGCCAGCCCGCGCGAGGTATTGCCGAAAAAGCGATGGCCCTCGGAGAGAATCTCCTCGGTCGAATAGGTTTCGGCCGACTGCGTCTGTTCTGACTTCGAAACGGAGCCCGTCGTCTGGGCCGTGAGCGGTGTGGCAAAACTCATCGCCAGTCCGATGGCCAGCAGCGCCGGCAGTGTCTTCTTGATCATGGCATCACCTCGATTCCTGTGGCTGGGCCTTGATTTGCGCAGCCCTGTGGCGGCCCTGTGGCCGTGTCACCATCCGCTCTCAGCCTAACGTGAAGAGGCTTTCAGGATGGTTAACCCTTGCTGAAGGATATCAGGCGCTGACGATGAAGCCGGGGTTGTCGTATCCGCGCTGGCGCTTGCCATAGGTGAGCGGCTGGCCGTCGATGGTCATGACGCGTCCGCCGGCAGCGGCAACGACCGCATGACCCGCTGCGGTATCCCATTCCATGGTCCGGCCGAAACGCGGATAGAGATCGGCCTCGCCTGCCGCGACAAGGCAGAATTTGAGCGAGGATCCGGCGGAGCACAGAGACTTGACGTTGATGCCCTTCAGATAGTCTTCCGTCGCCTGGTCGCGATGCGAACGGCTGGCGACAACTTTGGCGCCATCGGGCGGGCAGGGGCGCACGCGTATGGGTGACCAGTTCACGCTGTCGTCGCCGGCCAGGGTTCCTTCCGCCGCACCCACGCCGGCCTCTCCCCAAAAGGCACGGCGCAGCGCTGGTGCATAGACCACGCCGACCACCGGCACGCCGTGCTGCACCTTGGCAATGTTCACGGTGAACTCGCCGTTACGGGAGATGAATTCCTTGGTGCCGTCGAGAGGGTCGACCAAAAAGAAACGTTCGGAGACCTCGGGTATCCGTCCGGCGGCCGCGGCCTCCTCGGAGATGACCGGCGTGGAGGCGTCGATTCGTGCGAGGCCCGACAGGATGATCTTTTCCGCTACCTCGTCGGCTTCGGTAACCGGAGTCAGGTCTTCCTTGGCCTTGGCCGAGAAATCGGTGGCGTAGATCGCCATGATTTCGCGGCCAGCCGCCAGCGCAAGCCGTATGAGATCCTGCATCAGGGGCGAGGGGGCAATGGACATGGCGAACTCCGGTTCGGCGACGGTGGCCTCTATGGGCGAGCGGTCCGCGATGGTCAATGCGGAATTTCGGTGGTCGTTTTGCTAGAAGGAAAGACGCGAATCACAAGAGCAGGACCACCATGACCGAAGCCAGACTTGCCGATCTCGACCTCGCCGCCCTGCTGTGCAGCCGGGTGTGCCATGATGTGATCTCGCCGGTCGGTGCGATCGCCAATGGCCTCGAACTCTATGACGATCCGGAGATGGATGAGGAAACCCGCCAGACCGCGCTCGACATGGTGCGCTCCTCGGCCAGGACCGCCTCCGCAAAGCTGAAGTTCTGCCGCATCGCCTTCGGCGCAGCTGGCTCGGCCGGCGCCTCCATCGATATGGGCGAGGCCGGCGAAACGGCCATGGCCTTCGTCGGATCCGAAAAGGTAAAGCTGGACTGGCTCGTGCCGCGGGAAAACCGACCGAAACAGCAGGTCAAACTGGTGCTGAACATGTTGCTGATAGCCATGGCTGGGGTGCCGCGCGGCGGCACCGTGTCGATCTCGGCGGAAGGCGATGCCTTCACCGCGCGTGCCCAGGGCGACAGGGCCAAGGTGCCGGAAGCCATCGCCCAGGTCCTCGACGGGACGGCAGAACTCAGCCTGCTGGATGCGCGGTTGGTGCAGCCCTACTACGCGCGGTTGCTGGCGCAGTCGGCCGGACTGAAACTGACGATGAGCATGGATGGCGACGACGTTGTCGTTCGCGCGTCGGCCTGATCGCGGTCAGGCGCCACCCGGGGCGAGCTGAAAGGGACTTGAGACGTCAGGCGCTGGCGCGCATGTCGCTGTCGTCGTTCATCGGCGGTGCGCCTTCGCGCAGCACGTAGCCGCGCCCCCACACGGTCTCGATGAAATTCTTGCCACCTGCGGCATTGGCGAGCTTCTTGCGCAGCTTGCAGATGAAGACATCGATGATCTTCAGCTCGGGTTCGTCCATGCCGCCATAAAGGTGATTCAGGAACATTTCCTTGGTCAGAGTCGTGCCCTTGCGGAGCGACAGCAACTCCAGCATCTGATACTCCTTGCCGGTCAGATGAACGCGGCTGCCGCCGACTTCGACGGTCTTGGTATCGAGGTTGACAAGGAGTTCGCCGGTCACGATCACCGATTGGGCATGGCCCTTCGAGCGGCGGACGACGGCGTGGATGCGTGCTACGAGCTCGTCCTTGTGGAATGGCTTGGTCATGTAGTCATCGGCGCCGAAGCCGAGGCCCTTGACCTTGTCCTCGATTCCCGCGAGGCCGGAGAGAATGAGGATCGGCGTGTTGACCTTGGCGACCCGCAGTGTCTTCAGCACTTCATAGCCCGACATGTCGGGAAGGTTGAGGTCGAGCAGGATGATGTCGTAGTCGTACAATTTGCCGAGGTCGACGCCTTCTTCGCCCAGATCGGTGGTGTAGACGTTGAACCCTTCCGACTTCAGCATCAGTTCGATGCTCTGGGCCGTCGCGGTATCGTCCTCGATCAGCAGTACCCTCATCTCGAATCCCCTATGCTTCCCGGACTCCCCTGTTTTGGAGTCCTCAGATCAGCGCGCCCGACGGGGCCCGCGCACAACTAACCGTTAACGCTCGTGCTTAAGATACGCCGGGAAAGGTTAACAAAGCCTAATCCCGTAAACTCAACTGCAGGGGAGAAGTACGCTATATCTTGGGGGTCGACCGCAGGAGGTACCATATATTGCCACTCCCTGACCGGAACCCTTCCCCTAAGCTACGAAAGCTGCATCACGCCCTGGTTTACCCGACCTTAAGCTTACCGGTTCATCATCTGAGCCAACACGAACCTGAATCTCCTGCGTAGTTGATTCGGGGAATCGTGAAAAGGGGCACGCAGACCGCGGCGCCTCAGTTTGTTTGAGTAAAGAGGACTTCACATGCGTCCACGCGACACGATGCTTCGCCTGCACCGGTTCCGCACCGAAGAGAAGCGCCGGCAGGTAGCCGACATCGAGGGCATGATCAATGACTTCATGCGCAAGTACGACGATCTGGACGCAGCTGTGAAATTCGAGGAGAGCCGCAACGGCGTTTCCGATCCCACACACTTCAACTACTCGCTCCAGGCCAAGGCGGCCCGCGCCCGGCGCGACAACCTGATGAAGTCCATCGCCGAACTCAAGGATCAGTTGACCGACGCCAGGGCGGCGCTCGATGAGGCGGAACAGGAGCTCCGCCGCGCCGAACTCCTGATCGAGAAGGAAGGTGCGACGGCCGTCGCCGTCGCAGCTCAGGTCATGGCGGCACCCCACCACGTCAGATGAGGCGATAGGGTCTCATTTTCTCGTAGTATGGCATTGCGGCGTCCGCGATGCGCTGCAATTCCGCTGGCAAGGTCACTGGCCTTGGTTCTGGCTGGGTGAGGCCCGATGAGGCCCAGACCGCATTGTACCAGTGCCTGGCCCAGATGCCGTCGAAGGGCCTGGGACCGGGTTTCCAGCTCAGCATCGACTCGTCGAAGTCAATGCCGCAGGCCGAACACAGCTTCGTCAGCACGCCGCGCGGGTCGGCAAGGATGTCTTCGGCGTCAACCACCGCCGGCGCCCTGCCAGTGCGGTCAGCCACCAGATCGAAGATCTCTGACTGTTCGACGAAGCCGATGTCTCGCAAGCTGACATCCGACCACTTCTTGACGTAGCTCGCGAGCACACATTCGGGACGGCGCACCAGAAAGGCGTTGGTCATGCCGGCAATCCAGTTCCGGTCGTAACCCGGCAGCATGTGGTGGGTCATGTGCTTCTGATAGAAGACCGGCCGGGAGGACGGGGCCAGGCAGCGCGCCACCAGGCGATCCCAGTCGCTGTCATGTGCCGCAATGATCTCGTCCCGCATGGGGTGATCGTTCCCATGATGAAGCAGCGAGAAGGCGTAGAAGGGCTCGTCCCAGGCCTCGCAGTCGGGCCGGTTCCCGAAGGCATACATCATGGCGGTCGAGATATTGCGCGGACCCGACCACATCGCGATAGTTGTCACGACAGGTTTCTCCGCGCGTCCCTGTGGCAGAGCTCCTTGTAGAGTTTCGACAGGCGCAGCGAAATGGGGCCTGGCCCCGACCAATCGTCCTGCGACAGGGGATGCCGCACTGGACGCCCGTCGATGATGCGCACCGGGATCAGGCCCGCGAAGGTGCCGGTCACGAAGGCCTCGTCCGCGCCATACACATCGTAGAGCGAAAACTGCTTCTCGAAGACGGGTATGCCGTTCTCGCGGCACAGGCGGATCATGTTGCCGCGGGTGATGCCGGGAATGCAGTACTGCCCGCTCGAGGTCCAGACCTCGCCGCGGCGCACGATGAAGAAATGCGTGGAGTTGCAGGTGGCGACAAAGCCCAGAGGATCCAGCATCAGCGCTTCGTCGGCACCGGCATTCATGGCCTGCACGCAGGCCGTGATGCAGTTGAGCTTGGAATGCGAGTTGAGTTTCTGGTCCTGAACATCGGGCGCGCCACGACGCACGTTTACGGTATGGAGCGACAGGCCCTTCTCGAACTTCTCGGGGTTGGGTGACTTGTATTCCGGAATGATGACGATGGTGGCGGGGGAAATCGTGACGCGCGGGTCCTGGTAGGGTGTCGCCTTCACGCCGCGCGTGACCATCAGT
>JAPLOT010000336.1 GCA_026400595.1 Alphaproteobacteria bacterium
CGCAGGCCCTCGGAGCGGCCGATCCAGTTCTTCTGCATCAGCCGGACCTTTTCCGGCCAGCGCGTCAAACCGTCGAGCGCCGTCAGCAGCTCGTCCGAATAAGCGGTGATCTTCAGGAACCACTGGGCCAGTTCGCGCTTCTCGACCAATGCGCCCGAGCGCCAGCCGCGTCCGTCGATCACCTGCTCGTTGGCCAGCACCGTGTGGTCCACCGGGTCCCAGTTCACCATCGAGACCTTGCGCTCGACCAGGCCCGCCTTGAGGAAGTCGATGAACATCGCCTGTTCGTGGCGGTAATAGCCCGGATCGCAGGTGGCAATCTCGCGGCTCCAGTCGAGCGACAGTCCCATGTTCTTGAGCTGGGCCCGCATGGCCGCGATGTTCTCGTAGGTCCAGGCCTTGGGATGGACGCCGCGCTCGATGGCCGCATTCTCCGCCGGCATGCCGAAGGCGTCCCAACCCATGGGATGCAGGACGTTGTAGCCCATGGCGCGGCGGAACCGGGCGATGACATCGCCCATGGTGTAGTTGCGTACATGGCCCATGTGGATGCGGCCCGAGGGATAGGGGAACATCTCAAGCACGTAGTACTTGGGCCGCGACGCGTCCTCCCGGGCCTCGAAGCAGCGGTTCTCGGTCCAGTATTTCTGCCAGCGGGGCTCGGCCTCGCGCGGGTTGTAACGTTCGGTGGTCAAAATCACGTCCTATCGGGAAAATCGGGCTTTGGCTGGCCTGCCAAGTACCAGTCCTTGAAATGGGCTGCAAGCGCAGCCATAGCTCTCGGGATCATGACCCATGCCGCCCTTTCCGCCGTCCTGTCCCGCATCGACGCGGCCGCTCGCGCTGCCGGGCGGGACCCGGCGAAGGTCCAGCTCATCGCGGTGAGCAAGACCTTCGAGGCGCCCGACATCCGCCCGGTCCTGGACGCTGGCCAGCGCGTCTGGCGCTCTTCGATGCCATTCACACCGTGGATCGCCCGAAGATCGCCGCGGCGCTGGCGGCCGAAATGAAGAAGCAGGGCCGGACGCCGCAGCTCTTCGTACAGGTGAACACCGGCCGCGAGCCGCAGAAGGCGGGCATCGCGCCGGACGCGGCGGATGATTTCCTGCGCGCGTGCCGCGAGCTTCATGGACTCGCCATCGCGGGCCTCATGTGCATTCCCCCGGCGGAGGATGATCCGCGGCCCCATTTCGCCCTGTTACGCGAGATTGCGGCCCGCAACGGTCTGGATCGCCTATCGATGGGAATGAGCGGCGACTTCGTCGAAGCCATCGCGGAAGGCGCCACCCATGTGCGGGTGGGTTCGGCCATCTTCGGCCACCGCGGCTAGACGAC
This sequence comes from Alphaproteobacteria bacterium, assembly GCA_026400595.1. Lineage (GTDB taxonomy): Bacteria > Pseudomonadota > Alphaproteobacteria > Rhizobiales > Aestuariivirgaceae > Aestuariivirga. The sequence goes on from JAPLOT010000336.1 coordinate 1,336, forward strand.
GATCCGGGTCTTTGGCCCGCAGCGGGCCAGGATCCTGCGCATGTCCGCGAGCGAGACCGCGATGCAGCCGGCGGTGGGGCCGCCGTCTGGACGCCGCAGGTGGAAGAAGACCGCGCTGCCGTGACCCTGCACGCGCGGGCGCTCGTTGTGCGACAGCTCGACCACGATGTCGTAGAGCTGGTCTTCGCGCTTCATGGTCTCGTGCGCGGTTGGATAGGGAAGTTGCACCAGGCGGTTGTAGTTGCGGTCGCCCACCCTTTCGCACCAGCCGTGGGAGTCGCGCAGCGGGCGGGCCGGGGCGGGCCCGACAGGTGGCAGCATGCGGTCGGACCGGTAGAACAGGCGGCGCAGCTGCCAGCGTCCGATGGGGGTTGCGCCGTCGCCCTCGCGCTTCAGGTGCCTGCGCCCCGCGCGGCCGAAGGAGCAGGGGACCGACAGGCCACCCAGCTGGAGCAGGCCCCGTGTGGCGCGGAGACTGATGCCGCGGGCGTGAATATGCGTGATGAATTTCGTCACGGCTTCTTGTGTTGCGGAAATGTTTTGAAAAAGACAAGTGTCAACCTAACATTGGGTATCAGCGAAGGTCACCGGGCAAGGCTCATGGGAAGTACCAAGAAGATCATCATCATCGACGACGACGACATGCTGCGCGACACGCTGAAGGAGCAGTTCTCGCTGCATGACGAGTTCGTCGTCACCGACCATGCCAATGCAACCGCCGGCGTGAAAGCGGTCAAGGCCGATCATGCCGATCTGGTGATCCTCGACGTCAATCTGCCGGACATGGACGGGCGCGAGGCCTGCAAGATCATCCGCCGCAACGGCTACAAGGGGCCGGTCATCATGCTGACCGGCCAGGCGTCCGATTCGGACACGATCCTCGGGCTTGACTCGGGTGCCAACGACTATGTCACCAAGCCCTTCCGCTTCGGCGTGCTGCTGGCCCGCATCCGCGCCCACCTGCGCCAGCACGAGCAGAGCGAGGATGCCATCTTCAAGGTGGGTCCCTATACCTTCAAGCCGGCGGCCAAGCTGCTGCTGCGGCCGGACAACGGCAAGATCCGGCTGACCGAGAAGGAATCGGCCATCATCAAGTTCCTGCTGCGGGCCGGCGAGCAGGTCGTCAGCCGCGATGTGTTGCTGCATGACGTCTGGGGCTACAATGCGGGAGTCACCACCCACACGCTGGAAACCCACGTCTACCGGCTGCGCCAGAAGATCGAGCGCGATCCCTCGCATGCCGAAATCCTGGTGACGGAAGGCGGGGGCTACAAGCTGGTCCCTGGATCTTTGCCTGCCTTGCGCCTCTTATGGCCCCGGGGTTCTGAGGGGATTCGCTGACGTGTCACGGTGCGCTGCACCGCCTTGTCCGGAGATTGAACGGGGTGCCGCATGAGCGTGCGCGCCGACGTCGAGACATTTCGCAGCATCCCGATCTTCTCGGGCTGTGACCCTGTACACCTTCAGCTGCTGGCCTTTTCGGCACAGCGTCATCCCTTTGCCGCCGGAGAGACACTCCTGAAGCAGGGCATCAGGAGTTCCGCGGCTTTTCTGGTGCTCAGCGGACGCGCTGAACTGCTGTCGGGCAACGAGCCGATCGGTTCGGCCGGGCCAGGGGCCATGCTGGGCGAAGTCGCGATGATTGCGGACCTTCCCAGCAACATCACGGCGCGGGCCGGCGAGCCCTTGCAGGCATCCCGGATCGACCGCAGCCTCTTCATGCGGCTGGCCAGCGAGTACCCCGAATTCGGCGCGACCGTCTTTGCCGCGCTGGCCCGGAAACTCGATGGTGCGATTGCCGATCTTTCCGGCTTGCGCCCGGCTTTCGATCAGTCGCGGGGTTTCCGCGGACTGCGGTCGAGCTGACTCACAGCGCAAACCGCGCCATGACCGGCACGTGGTCTGAACTCTGGGTCCAGCCGCGGGCTTCCTTCAGGATCCTGAGTTCCTTGCAGGCGGGAGCCAGGCCCGATGTCGTCCAGATATGGTCGAGGCGGCGGCCGCGATCGGCGGCCTCCCAATCCTTCGCCCGGTAGCTCCACCATGTGTAGAGTTTCTTGTCGGCCGGCACGTGCTGGCGCATCACGTCCACCCATTTTCCGGCCGCCTGCACGCGATTGAGTCCGGCGGTTTCGATCGGCGTGTGACTCACCACCTTGAGCAGGTCCTTGTGCGACCACACGTCGTGCTCGAGCGGGGCGATGTTGAGATCGCCGACGACGACCCCTTCATGATCCTTCGGCACCGAGCCCTTCTTGAACCATTTCTCCATCTCGTCGAGGAACTGCAGCTTGTGGGCAAACTTCTCGTTGATCGCCGGATCAGGTTCGTCGCCGCCGGCCGGCACGTAGAAGTTATTAATGGTCACCGGCTTCTGCCGGGTCGCGACCGCCACGGCGATGTGGCGGCAGTCGTCCTTTGCGCAGAAGCGCCGCACATCCTCGCTGACGAAGGGCAGGCGCGAAATGATGGCCACACCGTGATAGCCCTTCTGCCCGGACTCGGCGATGTGGTGGTAACCCATATCCCGCAGCGGTGCGGAGGGAAACTGGCCCTGTGGGCACTTGGTTTCCTGCAGGCACAGCACGTCCGGCTTCCACATGTCGAGAAGCCTGGTGACGAGTCCGATGCGCAACCGCACCGAGTTGATGTTCCAGGTAACGATCTTGAGGCTCATGCCAGCAGAACTAGCTGAGCGGCCACACCGGGCGCAAGAGCCGCGGAAGAGTTATCAGTTCTTGTTGCCCTTGTCGTCCTTGCGCTTGATCTTCACCACGAAAAGGGCGGGATCGGTCTTCACGCCGGACACCACGTTTTCCAGCGAGACCGTGGTGCGGCGGCCCTTGGCGTCGGTAACGACCCATTGCTGCAGGGCGTTGCGGGTGCGATCGTAGACGAGGGTCAGATTGCCGCCCAGGCTGCCGCCCTTTTCTTCGAGTGTTACGGAGGTGATGCCATCCTGATCCTCGAATTCGAGAACCTGGGTTTCCTTGCGCAGGTCGACCTTGTTGGACAGCACAAGCTTGAGCGGCGTCTGCGACAGGGGGAACTGGTCGCCCTTTTCCTTGGCGCGGTTCTTGATGGTCAGCCAGCGGCCATCGGCGACAATGAGAAAGGGATTGGGCGGGGCATATTCGAAGCGCATCTTGCCGGGCTTCGAAATGTAGAAGACGCCGCGCGAGACATTGCCCTTCGGGCTGATCTGGGTGAACTCCCCCTGCATCGTCTTGAAGCTGTTGAGATAGGCCGAGATGGCATCGATGGCCTCGGCCTGTTCGGCGGTCACCTTGATCGGCTTTGCGGCCCAGGCGGGTCCTGCCACCAGGGCGGAAAGTCCAAGGCCCAGAACGGTGCGGCGGCTCAAAACGGTGAAACTGTTCATCCTGTCCCTTTCTCGATCGGGGCCGGACCTTGGGGGCTCCGGCGTCGCGGTGTTAGCAGCCTTATCGGCAAGAACGCGCCGATTTTGAGGCGGTCACTCTTCACGCCCTTGCACTGTCGCCCGGCACCAGAATCTCGCGCTTGCCGGTGGCATTGGCGGCGGAGATCAGGCCTTCCTTTTCCATGCGCTCGATGAGGCTGGCGGCCTTGTTGTAGCCCACCTGGAGCCGGCGCTGAATATAGCTGGTCGAGACCTTCTTGTCGCGCAGCACGACGGCCACGGCCTGATCATAGAGGTCGTCGCCCGAACCGCCGCCCATGGCCTCGGCGGCGCCCGGCTCGCCGAAGCTGTCGTCGTCGGTCTCCTCGGTGACGGCCTCGACATATTCCGGTGCACCCTGGGCCTTGAGGTAGCTGACGATCTTCTCGACCTCGTCGTCCGCGACGAAGGGTGCATGCAGGCGCGAGATGCGTCCGCCGCCCGCCATGTAGAGCATGTCGCCCTGGCCGAGCAGCTGCTCGGCGCCCTGTTCGCCGAGAATAGTGCGGCTGTCGATCTTGGAGGTCACCTGGAAGGACATGCGGGTGGGGAAGTTGGCCTTGATGGTGCCGGTGATGACGTCGACCGAGGGACGCTGGGTGGCCATCACCACATGGATGCCGGCGGCGCGGGCCATCTGGGCGAGGCGCTGCACGGCGCCTTCGATGTCCTTGCCGGCCACCATCATCAGGTCGGCCATCTCGTCGATGATGACGACGATGTAGGGCATCGGCGCGTGATCCATCTCCTCGCGCTCGAAGATCGGCTCGCCGGTGTCGGCGTCGAAACCGGTCTGCACGGTGCGTGCCAGCTTCTCGCCCTTGGCCTCGGCCTGCTTCATGCGGGCATTGTAGCCATCGATATTGCGCACGCCGAGCTTCGACATCTTGCGATAGCGCTCTTCCATCTCGCGCACCGCCCATTTCAGCGCCACCACCGCCTTGCGCGGATCGGTGACCACCGGCGACAGGAGATGGGGAATGCCCTCGTAAACGGAGAGTTCAAGCATCTTGGGATCGATCATGATCAGCTTGCAGCGCTCGGGCGGCAGGCGATAGAGCAGTGACAGGATCATGGTGTTGATGCCCACCGACTTGCCCGAGCCGGTGGTGCCGGCGATCAGAACGTGGGGCATGCGGGCGAGGTCGGCGAAAATCGGTTCCCCGCCGATGTTCTTGCCCAGTGCGAGGGCCAGGTTGAGGCTGGTTTTCTCATAGGCTTCGGAGGCGAGCAGTTCACGCAGGTAGACCGTCTCGCGCTTGGCATTGGGCAGCTCGATGCCGATGGCATTGCGGCCGGGAACCACGGCCACGCGGGCCGAGATCGCGCTCATCGAGCGGGCGATGTCGTCGGCCAGGCTGATGACGCGCGAGGACTTGATGCCGGGCGCGGGTTCGAGTTCGTAGAGGGTGACCACCGGACCGGGGCGAACCTTGATGATCTGGCCTTTGACCCCGAAGTCCTCGAGCACGCCTTCGAGCATGCGGGCGTTCTGTTCCAATGCCTCGTCCGAGAGTTCCGGCGTCTTCGCCAGTCGCTTGGGCTCGGCCAGCAACGTCAACGGCGGCAGTTCGAACCCGTTGGAGCCGCCGAAGCGGAAGCCCGGCTGCGTGTCCTTCCTGATCTTCTTGCCCTGCTTGATTGGCTTGGTGTTGCGGTTGACGCGCGGGGCTGCTTCCTCTTCGTCCTCCTCTTCGAATTCCTCGACGTCTTCTTCGGCCTCGGCGTAGCCTTCCTCCTCCATGCCGGCCCCGACCTCCGGATCGGGATCGAGGATCGGACGGCGGTCGTCGCGGGTGAGTTTGGGTTCGATGCGCTGGCCGGTGCCGTCGCGGCTGCCCCGCGGCATGGCCGGGCGCGGCGCCAGGCGGGTGAGAATGTCGCCGCGCTCCTGGCTCTCGGCGGCCAGGCGGCGTTCGCGCCGGTCGGCCCGGCGGGTCTGCCATTCGGTATAGAGGCTGCGGGCCGAGCCGATCATGCTGGCTATGGCCATGCGGCCCCGTTCGCCGGCCACCGCCGTATGCAGGACCGTGTCGTCCCGGCCATAGCCCATGGCGCGGAGCGCGAGATAGCCAAAGGCGGCCACCATGAGGCCGCCGGCAATGGCCTTGGCAATGGCGCCGCTCACGGCCAGCGACAGCACGATCACGATGAGGCTGTGGATCACGTCTCCTGCGTTTCCGCCGAGGCCGGAGGCCAGCGACCAGCTGGACGGTGCCGGCAGGGCCGAGAGCGTGGCGCTGACGCAGAGGCAGGCGAAGAGCCAGGAGAAGATCGAACGGATCGGGCGGATCATGCCCTGATGGCCCATGAAGCGCACGGCCCAGGCCATCGGTATGGCCATCAGGGGCAGCACGCCCAGGCCGAAGAACTGCATGAGCTGATCGGCGAGGACCGCTCCGGGATAACCCAGCCAGTTGGAGGCGGTGCCGTCGATGGCATTGTTGAGCGACGGGTCGTCGGCCGACCAGGTGGCGAGTGCCACGCCGGCGCCGATCAGCACGATGAAGACCGAGAGGCCTACCAGCTCGTAGAGCCGCTTCTTGAAGAAGACCCGGACCGCGTGGGGTACGGCACTGTCGTCGGTGTCGTAGGAAGGATCGTATGCCATGGCCGCCTCCGCCGCGTGGAGCGCAGGCGCCACCGGCTCTAACAAATCGTTAAGCCAGTTTGGCCGGGCGGGGTTAAAGGCCGGTTAAGCATGTCCGCAAACGAAGACCGGCGGGGACATGCCCCGCCGGCCGCTCGCGTCGCTTCAGGGAGAAGCTCAGTTGTAGGAACGCTCGCCGTGTTCGGCGATGTCCAGGCCTTCGCGTTCCTGCTGCTCGGTGACGCGCAGTCCGGTGACGGCCTTGCAGATCATCAGGGCGACGAGCGTCACCACCGTTGTCCACACCACCGCGACGATGACCGCGACGATCTGGGCCGTCATCTGGGTGCCGAAGCTGTAGGCGGCTACCGTGGCGGAATTGTCTGCCGCGAGGTAGTCGGTCACGCCCATGCCGCCCAGCGCCGGGTTGACGAAGATGCCGGTCAGGATGGCGCCGACGATGCCGCCGATGCCGTGGACGCCGAAGACGTCCAGCGCGTCGTCATAGCCCAGCATGTTCTTGAGGAAGACCACGCCCCAGAGGCAGACGAAGCCGGCGATGGCACCGATCAGGATGGCGCCGCCGGGGCCGACCCAACCGCAGGCCGGGGTGATGGCCACGAGGCCGGCGACCAGTCCCGAGGCGGCACCCAGCAGGCTGGGATGACCGCGCACGATCCATTCGCCAAGCATCCAGGCCAGCGCGGCAGCGGCAGCCGCGATGGTGGTGTTGAGGATGACGAGCGCGGTCAGGCCGTTGGCCTCCAGGTTGGATCCGGCGTTGAAGCCATACCAGCCGAAGAGGAGGAGGCCCGCGCCGGTCAGCACGAAGGTCAGGTTATGCGGCGCCATCTGATCCTTGCCGTAGCCGATGCGCTTGCCCAGCACGATGGCGCAGACGAGTCCGGCGACGCCGGCGTTGATGTGCACCACGGTGCCGCCGGCGAAGTCGATGGCGCCCCACTGGAAAAGATAGCCATTGGTGGCGTTCACCAGTTCGGCATAGGCGCCCAGCACGGCGGCCTTGGCCTCATCGGTGGTGGCCGCGGCGAGATCGGCCAGGAACTTGGTGGCCGCTTCCTCACCGACCATGGCCTTCACGATGTCGATGTTGTCAGGCGACAGCGTGTAGGCGTCCGGACCGGCCCAGAACCACACCATGTGGGCCATGGGCAGGTAGGCGAAGGTGAACCAGATCACCATGAAGAGCAGCACGGCCGAGAACTTCATCCGCTCGGCGAAGGCACCGACGATGAGGGCGGGCGTGATGCAGGCGAAGGTCATCTGGAAGATGACGAAGGCCAGTTCCGGAATGTTGGTTTCCTTCGAGAAGGTCCCCAGTTCCGAACTCGTCGAGACGCCGGCGAGCAGGAATTTCGAGAAGCCGCCGATGAAGGGGTTGAGGGAGGCCGAGGCATTGCTGGTAAAGGCCAGCGAGTATCCGTAGATCACCCACAGGATCGAGATGATGCTGAAGATCACGAGCACTTGCATCAGCACCGAGAGAATGTTCTTGGCGCGCACAAGGCCGCCGTAGAACAGGGCAAGGCCCGGGATGGTCATCAGGACGACGAAGCAGGTTGCCACCAGCATCCATGTCGTGTCGCCCTTGTTCACCGTGGCCGCGGCATGCGCTGCGGACGGCAGACCCGTCAGGGCCAGGGCCGCCAGTGCGGCCGTGGCCGGACGGCGGAGTGAAGTCGCAAATCCCATGTGAGTATCCCCTGTGTCGATGATGTTGTCAGAGCGCCGCGACGCCGGATTCGCCGGTGCGGATGCGAACGGCCTGTTCGAGCGGCAGGACGAAGATCTTGCCGTCGCCGATCTGGCCGGTCTGGCCGGATTGCTGGATGGTCTCGATGACCTTGTCGGCAATGGCTTCGTCCACCGCGAGTTCCAGCTTCACCTTGGGAACGAAGCTCACGGTGTATTCCGCACCCCGGTAGAACTCCGTGTGGCCGCGCTGGCGGCCATGACCCTTGACTTCGGTCACGGTGATACCCTGGATACCAAGCGCGCCGAGGGCCTCGCGGATCTCCTCAAGCTTAAATGGCTTGATCACGGCAATTATGTACTTCATGCACCACCCCTTTGTTATCGGTGTTGCACTGCGGAACAAGATTTGTGCCAGAATCGAAGTTTCATGTAAGCATCTGATTTGTAATCGTTTTGAGAATCTCGACCTGATGGATGGCCGACCTGATTGATTAATATTTAGTCTGTGATTAATAACTGTGCAGTTGTGATGAGGGGTCCGCGACCACGAGGGCGCTTGCCAGTTTCATGGGAAGCGCGATTAGCTGCGGCATGACTCGAAACCCGGACGTGATCATCGTCGGCGCGGCGCTCAACGGCCTGGCGGCGGCCCTGGCGCTGGGCGGCACCACGGCGCGCCGCCCGCTGGATGTGGTGGTGGTCGATGCCCGTGATCCGCGCGGCTTTGCCAGCACGGCATTCGACGGCAGGGCTTCGGCGATCACCGCTGCGGCGCGCCGGATGTTCGAAGCGCTGGGCGTCTGGCCCAAGGTTGTCCATCACGCCGAGGCCATGGCCGAGATCATCGTCACCGACAGTGCCGATCCGCAGCGGCGCCCGGTGCTGCTGTCCTTCGATGCGGAGGACATGAAGGGCCGGCCCTCCGCCCACATGATCGAGAACCGGTTCCTCTATGCGGCCTTGCTGGCGGAAGCCGAGGCTGCGCCGCATATCCGCTTCGCCGTGGGCAGCGCGGTCAGCGACTATCGCTTCCAGCCTGGCCTGGCGCAGGTGACGCTGGCTTCCGGCGAGACGATCCGGGCTCCGCTGATCGTGGCTGCCGATGGCCGCAACTCGCCGGCGCGCGAGGCAGCGGGCATCAAGCTCGTGGGCTGGCCCTATGACCAGACCGGCATCGTGGTGACGGTCGCGCATGACCGCCCGCATCATGGCAGGGCCGAGGAACACTTCACGCCATCGGGACCCTTTGCCATCCTGCCGCTTCCCGGAAACCGCGCATCGCTTGTGTGGAGCGAACACCAGGCGGAAGCCCAGCGCATCCTGGCTCTCGATGACACGGCATTCCTGGCCGAGTTGCGCCGCCGCTTCGGCGATCATCTGGGCGAGATCAGCCTGGCCAGCGGCCGTCACGGCTATCCGCTGTCGCTCTTCGTGGCCGAAACCTTCACGGCACCCCGCCTCGCGCTGGTCGGCGATGCCGCGCATGTCCTGCATCCGCTCGCGGGCCTCGGCTTCAACCTTGGCCTGCGCGACGTGGCCGCCCTGGCCGAGACGCTGCACGACGCCGCAGCGCTCGGCCTCGATATCGGCAGCGAGGCGGTGCTGGAGCGTTACACGCTGTGGCGCCGCTTCGACACGGTGGCAACGGCCGCGGCGATGGACGGCATGAACAGGCTCTTCGCCAATGACAATGCGGCGCTCCGCCTGGTGCGCAGCGCCGGACTTCTGGCCGTAGACCGGCTGGCCGGGCTCAAGTCGATGCTGGTCACCGAAGCCGCCGGCAGGTCAGGTCAGCTGCCCAAGCTTCTGCGCGGTGAAGCCATCTAGCGTCGGAGGCCCGCCGCCTGAAGCTTTTCGACGTAGGCGGCCCAGATCGCCTCGCGTTCGCGCCCCAGCTTCAACAGGTAGGGCCAGGTGAAGAGCCCGGTGTTATGGCCGTCGCTGAAGGTGATCTTCACCGCATAGCTGCCGACCGGCTCGAGCTTCGCGATGATGACGTCGCGCTTGCCCCAGACCAGCTGTTCCTGGCCGGGGCCATGCCCCTTCACTTCGGCGCTGGGGCTTTCCACCCGGAGATACTCGGCTTCCAGCGCGTGGCTTTCGCCGCTGTCGAAGGTCACGTGGAGCACGCGCCCCTTGTCGGAAACGCGCAATTCCTCCGGCCACGGATCATTCACGGTTGATGTCCCGCGCCTCTTCGGGAAGCATGATGGGGATGCCATCGCGGATGGGATAGGCGAGGCCGGCCGCCTTCGAGACCAGCTCCTGCCGCTCGGCGTCATAGGACAGCGGCATCTTGGTCAGCGGGCAGACCAGCATCTGCAGCAGGCGGGAATCGGTGCGCCAGGTATCCGGCATCACTGCAGCCGTGTCTTGCCGCCCGCGCCCATGCGGTTCAGCGCCATCTCGGTGAGGGCCACCAGCACGTCGGCCCGGGTCTTGAGGTCGGGCGCTTCCAGCAGGGCCTGCTTTTCTTCCGGCGGATAGGGTGCCAGCAGCGACAGGGTATTGACCAGCACCTCGGTCGAGGCGGCATCGACCTGGTCCCAGTCGGCCTTCATGTCATTGGCATTGAGATAATCGCGGAAGGCCTTGAGCAGGGCGGGGCGGTTCACGTCGCTGGCGCCCAGGTCGGACACGAGATCGACGGCGTAAGGATGGAAGTCCGCCACCACCTGGCGGTAAAGCGTGTCGACGTCGAGCTCCTCGCGGATGGCGAAGCGCGACACGCCGGTGAGCGTGACGAGTAGCCGGTTGTCCGGCGTCTCGGAATAGGCGGTGATGCGGCCGGCGCAGCCAACCTTCAGCAGTTCCGGCCGCTCGTCCCCAGCGGAGAGCGGAGCAGGTTGGATCATGCCGATCAGCCGGTCGCCGGCCATGGCGTCGTTCATCATCTCGAGGTAGCGCGGTTCGAAGATGTTGAGCGGGAGCTCGGCCCGCGGCAGCAGCAGCGCGCCCGACAGCGGGAAGACCGGCAGGCGCTGCGGCAGGTCGGCGGGGGTCCGGTAGCGGTCGAGAAAGGCCATGCGGGATCGCCTCAGGAGAACAGGAGCGAGGACAGCTTGCGGCGGCCGGCGAGGGTGAATTCGTCCTTGGGGCCCCAGGCCTCGAAGAACTTCACCAGCTGCTTGCGCGCGGCTTCCTCGTTCCAGTCGCGCTTCTTGCGGATCACGTAGAGCAGCTGCTCGGTGGCCTCGGCGCGTTCGCCCGCGCCGTTGAGCAGAACGGCGAGGTCGAGCCGCGCCTGGAAATCGTCGGGGTTCCTGTCGATCGCTGCCTGGAGGGTTGCGGCTTCGGACAGGTCCACCGGGTTCAGCGCGAGGTCGAGGGCGGCCGTGGCGCTCAGCACATCGGGATCGGAGGCCTTGGCCGGCGGCACCAGCGCCAGCGTGGCCCTGGCATTCTCGAGATCGCCCGCCGCAATCTGGCAGCGCGCGAGGCCGGCAAGCGCGCCGGCATGTTCGCGGTCGGCCTGCAGCACGGACGCGAAGATCTGCGCGGCGGTCTGCAGGTCGCCCTGTTCCATCATCACGCGCGCCTCGGCCACCGCGGCCTCGATTTCCTCCGCCATGCCGCCCTGGCCGCCGAGACGGTCGACGAACTGCTTGAGCTGGCTCTCGGGCAGCGCGCCCATGAAGCCGTCGACCGGCTGGCCGTTGACGAAGGCGAAGACCGCGGGGATCGACTGGACCCGCATCTGGGCGGCGAGCTGCTGGTTCTCGTCGACATTGATCTTGACCATGCGGACCTTGCCATTGGCCTGTCGCACCACCTTCTCCAGCGCCGGGCCCAGCTGCTTGCAGGGGCCGCACCAGGGGGCCCAGACGTCGACGATCACCGGCTGCTTGCGTGAGGCCTCGATCACGTCGGCCACGAAGCGCTTGGTATCGCTGTCCTTCACCAGCTCGGCGGCGCCCGCGCCGGTGCCTGCAACCTGTTCGCCTATCATCATCGTCATCGTGAAATCCTCAAAGACATGCGCCCTAGATGGAGCAAAAGCCCGCGAAATTCAATCTCCGCTCAGGCCACGGCAACGATGCGGGGCTCATGGCCACAGGCGCGGATGAAAGCGACGAGGTCACCCGCCCCGATGGTGGTGGTCGCGCTGTTCTGCAGCGGGTGGTAGTTCAGCTGCGAATGAGCCATCATGGCCGCGTCAAGCACCACATTGACCCGCCGGCCGGTGTCGTTGATCAGGCCGAAGGGCGTGACCGAGCCCGGTTCCACGCCCAGCACCTCCATCAGCAGATCGGGCTTGCCGAAGGACAGCCGGCGCGAGCCGATCTTCGCCGGTGCCGCCTTGAGGTCGACCTGGGCGTCCTCGAGACAGACGATCAGCCAGATCTGCCCCTTGTCGTCCGTGAGGAAGAGGTTCTTGCAATGGCCGCCGGCGATTTCGCCGCGCAGGGCCCGGGCCTCCTCGACGGTATGGACCGGGGCATGGTCGCGGGTCTCCGTCGCGATGCCGAGGCTCCGGAGCCTGGCGAAGAGTTCCTCGCGGGTCGCGGGCATGGCGGCCGTTCATCCCTTTCCTGTGATGGATCAATCTTGTTCTTGCATTTCCCCGGGGCTTGGGCAATAAGACCGCCACCTCGCCGGTCTCGGCCGGCCTGTCTTTGGAAGCGGGCGTAGCTCAGGGGTAGAGCATAACCTTGCCAAGGTTAGGGTCGCGCGTTCGATTCGCGTCGCCCGCTCCAATCTTCTCCCAAGAATTGAATAGGCTAGACCGGGGCGACCGCGCTCCCGCGACACCGTTTTCGCTCCGGGGTAGCGGAATGGGCGGAAAGGGTTGTGCTCTTTCGTCGCCGGAGGTCCTGGTTCACTTGACGAGGC
>JAPLOT010000383.1 GCA_026400595.1 Alphaproteobacteria bacterium
TCTCGAACTTCTCGGGGTTGGGTGACTTGTATTCCGGAATGATGACGATGGTGGCGGGGGAAATCGTGACGCGCGGGTCCTGGTAGGGTGTCGCCTTCACGCCGCGCGTGACCATCAGTCGGATGTGTACGCCATCCTGCATTCCATTCGCGTCGAGGCAGTCGAAAAGCCGCTTTACCAGCTCTTGCGGCGTGATGCCGACATCCATGAAGATGGCCTTGGCTCCCTCATAGAGGCGCTCGATGTGCTCACGCAGGAAGGGGATGCCGCCGTTGACCATCCGCAGTCCCTCCCAGACCCCATCACCCAGGATGAAGCCGGAGTCGAAGACCGAGACGGTGGCCTGCGCGCGCTGAACCAATGCGCCGTTGATCGAGATCAGGATGTCGAGATTGCGCGGATCGATTTTGACGTCGTGGATCGTGTCTGCCATGTCATGCCTTGCTGCATCGGGTCCTGGCGCTGTTTAGTACGGCCCGGGCGCCGGGGACAGGGGGCTATTCACGGGTTCGGTCGGGAGCCTCCCAGGCGTGGTCGGGCTGAATCTGGCTGCTGCTCACGTCGGCTCCGAGCACCCGCTCGATTTCCTCGCGGCCTTGGCGGGCGATGTCGATCAGGCGCTGTGTGTCGTCCACATGCCTTGCGGCCTTCTGCAGGAGTTGTTCGTCATGCGACTTGAATCGCCGTGCGGCGCGATGGGCCTCGAAGGGATGAACGCCCAGCCGGGTGAGCAGCCTCTCACCCATGTCGACGGATGAGGCGAAGACCTCGCGCAGGACATCCGGGACCCCGGCGTTGAGCAGGCGATAGGCATGCACGCGGTCGAAGGCGCGTGCCATGATGTGCAGGTGCGGGAAGTGATGATGCGCAGTCTCCACGATCTGCAGCGCCTTCTCGGGATCGTCGATCGCGATGACCAGGATCCTGGCCTCCCTGGCGCCGGCCGCTTCGAGAAGGTCATGGCGCGAGGCATCGCCATAGTAGACCTTGAATCCGAACTTGCGCAGTGCATCGATCTGCTCGGCATCGTGATCGAGCACCACAGCCTTGATGCCGCTGGCCGAAAGCATTCGGCCCACTGTCATGCCATAACGCCCGTGCCCCGCGATGATCACGCGCGTGTCGTTGTCGTCGATCCTGTCGGCCTCGCGCGCGGAAGAATTGCGGACGAAGCGAGGCTGCATCACCTTCTCATCGAAGATCATCAGCAATGGCGCGAGCGCCATGGACAAGGCAACCATGGCCACCAGCAAGGATGACTGCGCCGCTGCGAGCAGGCCCAGTCCCGCCGCAAAGGAGATCAGCACGAAGGCAAACTCACCGCCCTGGGCCAGGGCGAAAGAGAAACGCGACGAGTCGGGTGCATTCATTCGGAAGAGCCGGGCCAGCAACAGGAGTACAGCGAGTTTCACAGCGACGAAGCCGACGACAAGCCCGAGAACGAGAAATGGCTGAGCGAGCAGCAGCCCGAAGTTGATACCGGCACCCACGGCGATGAAGAAGACCGCGAGCAGCAGACCCTTGAAAGGATCGAGATCCATCTCGAGTTCATGGCGATACTCGCTTTCGGCCAGCACCACGCCGGCAAGGAAGGTGCCGAGAGCGGCCGACAGCCCGACAAATTGCATCAGCAGGGTAATGCCCACGACGATGAGCAACGCCAGGCCAACGAAGACCTCGCGGATGCCGGTTTCGGCGACAAGCCGGAAGAGGGGGCGCATCAGGAAGCGGCCCGCCAGGATGATGGAGGCGACGGCTGCGAAGACGGCCAGCGTCTGGGCCCAGGCTGGAAACTCTGCGATCAGGCTGGTGCCGTGATTGTCATGCGCGGTGGCCGTGGCGATGAGCGGCAGCAGCGCCAGAATGGGGATCACCGCGATGTCCTGGAACAGCAGGACTGAAAAGCAGGACTGTCCCGCCGCCGTCTTGAGCAATCCGCGCTCGTTGAGGCTCTGCAGCACGATGGCGGTCGAGGACATGGCGAGAATCAGACCCATGGCCAGCGATGATTGCCAGCTGTTGCCGAGGACGTAGGCTGCAAGCGCAAGTGCCGCTGCGGTAACTGTCACCTGCAGGCCGCCCAGTCCCATGATGGGCTTGCGCAGAGTCCAGAGCTTCGAGGGCTGCAGTTCGAGGCCGACCAGGAACAGCATGACGATCACGCCGAACTCGGCGAAATGCATGACATCCGCACCTTCGGTGCCCACGAGGCCCAGCACCGAGGGACCGATCACCATGCCGGCCGCCAGGTAGCCAAGGACTGAACCCAGCCCCAGCCGCGTGGCGATAGGCGCCGCGACAACGGCCGCTGCAAGATAGACGAAAGCGCCGAGCAGGAGGTCTTCGAGATGCATCAGCGGCCTCCTGTCCTGAAAGCCGGCGGCAGCGCAAAGCCCGGTGCAAGCTGGCCCAGCGGATCGATGAGGCCATCACGCAGGCCGACGATCAGGTCGCGATAGGCTTCCGCAGATGTACTCAGATTTTCGGTCGTCATGCGGCGGCCTGCGTAAATGACGAAGGGCGTCAAGTAAGCCATCGAACAGAGATGGGCGGTCTGGTTGAAGGGCGCGAGTAGCTCCATGATGCTGAATCTGTTGCGGCCTTCGCTGCGATAGGCTTCCTCGGAACCGCCGGCCGAGATTGCCGACATCAGGAAGCGGCCCGCCAGCCCGGTTCCGCCGGGGCCGTAGGCCCAGCCGTTCTCCAGCACCAGATCCTGCCATTCCTTGAGGATGGCGGGCGACGAGTACCAGTAGAAGGGGTGCTGCAGCACGATGAGATCATGCTCGAGCAGCCGCTGCTGCTCGCGCGCGACGTCGATGTCGAGGTCGGGATACTCGGCGTAGAGGTCCGCGATGGTGACGGCGTCCAGCCCGTCGATGGACCTGAGCATGGCGCGCTGGACCACGGACGCCTGGCGCTTTGGGTGGGCAAACAGCACGAGGATCTTCATCCGTCGTGTTTTGCCAGATCGGTGGACCCTGTAAAGTGCAAGGGGCCGTACGAAAGCAAAAAGGGCCGGACGAGTGTCCGGCCCCTTTTGCGAAACCCTCGTATGGCGCTCAGTTCGAGCGATAGTCCTGGATGCGCGTGGTCCGCAGGCCGGCGAGGCCATGGCGGTCGATCGAGCGCTGCCAGCTCAGATACTCCTCGACGGTGAGCACATAGCGCTCGCACGCCTCTTCCAGACTCAGCAAACCGCCACGGACTGCCGCGACCACCTCCGCCTTGCGGCGAATGACCCAGCGCTGGTTTCCAGGCGGGGGGAGGTCGGCGACAGTCAGTGGGCTGCCATCGGGCCCGATGACGTAGTTTACGCGTGGACGCAACTGACCGTTCATTGACAAACTCAACCTAATACGCAGGTACTCACTGCCAGTCAGACTAGGCCTCGCGCCTTAAAATTGGGCTAAGTACAGATGAAGAATTGGCAAACCGGACCCTCTCCGGTGCCCCATTCCGGAACAGGCGGGGCGAAACGGCTGTTTACTTTCGCGTTGCGCCGTCCCATCTAGCCCTCCATGAGCATTTCGGAGGGCATTCTGGACCGGGTGCGTGACAGCGTGGGGATCGCAGGCGATCCCGCGTCGATCCGCATTGTCTGCGCCATGTCGGGTGGGGTCGATTCCTCGGTCACCGCGGCACTGCTGAAGCATGCGGGCTACGATGTCGTCGGCATCACCCTGCAGCTCTACGATCACGGCGAGGCGGTCCGGCGCAAGGGCGCCTGCTGCGCAGGCCAGGATATCCACGATGCCCGCCGTGTCGCCGGCGAGCTT
Source organism: Alphaproteobacteria bacterium (assembly GCA_026400595.1). Lineage (GTDB taxonomy): Bacteria > Pseudomonadota > Alphaproteobacteria > Rhizobiales > Aestuariivirgaceae > Aestuariivirga. The sequence goes on from JAPLOT010000383.1 coordinate 3,780, forward strand.
GGCATTCCACATTACGTCCTCGACTTCGAGTCCCGCTTCCGGGAAGCGGTCATCGACAGTTTCGTTGACTCCTACCTCGCCGGCGAGACGCCGGTTCCCTGCGTCACCTGCAACCGGACGGTCAAGTTCGCAGACCTGCTGTCCCGCGCCCGCGATCTCGATGCCGCGGCCATGGCGACGGGCCATTACATCGAAAGCCGTGCCCGCGCGGAGGGATCGGGGCACCGCGATCTCTTCACGCCCACTGACATGGACCGCGACCAGAGCTATTTCCTCTTCGCCACCACCCAGGACCAGATCGACTTCCTGCGCTTTCCGCTGGGACGGCTGAACAAGCCGGAGACGCGCGCCATTGCCTCCGGACTGGGGCTATCTGTGGCGGCGAAGCCCGATAGCCAGGACATCTGCTTCGTGCCGGAGGGCCGCTATGCGGATGTCATTCTCAAGCTCCGGCCGGATGGCGCCGAGCCCGGCGACATCGTCCATCTCGACGGCCGGGTGCTGGGACGCCACGAGGGCATCATTCGCTACACTGTCGGGCAGCGCCGCGGCCTTGGCATTGCCGAAGGCGAGCCGCTTTACGTGGTGCGGATCGACGCCGCGGCCCGCCGCGTGGTGGTCGGCCCGCGAGCAGCCCTGCTGCAGCGGGAGATCAAGGTGAGCCGGCTGAATTGGCTGGGCCATGACGCCCTGACCGAGGCCGGCCAGCCGGTGCATGCCCGCATCCGCTCGACGCGGGCACCCATGCCGGCCGAGATCAGGCGGGGAGAAACGGGCGCCGTCGTCACCATTTCGGATGGCGAGTATGGCGTCTCGCCCGGGCAGGCCTGCGTGCTCTATGACGGGCAGGGGGCCGGCGCCAGGGTGCTTGGCGGCGGCTACATCGCGCGCGCCTGACGCATGGTGAAGCGGCGTTTGCTTTGCCCATCGGGCCTACCTATAATGACTTTTCTGAGTGGGAGTTGCCGAGGCCGTGGCCAAGATCAATCTGCATCCGAACCTCGACCGGGATGTGAAGAAGGGGGTCGCCTGGGCCGTCCACGCTTTCACCACCTGCGGCATCGTGCTGGGTTTCCTGGCGCTGGTGGCGGTGTTGAAGAACGATCCGGTCGCCGCCTTCATGTGGCTGGGCCTCGCGCTCTTCGTTGACGGCATCGATGGAACCCTGGCGCGCAAGGCCAGGGTGCTCGAATACACGCCCAACGTCGATGGCCGTACTCTCGACAATGTCATCGACTTCTTCACCTATGTCGCCGTTCCGGCGCTGATGGTCTACTGGTTCAACATGACGCCGGTGGACTTCATCTTTTCCGGCCAGACCTGGAGCCTCATCTCGGCGGCTGCGATCATGGCGGTCTCGTGCTACACCTTCGCCAATGTCGGCATGAAGTCGGATGACTACTACTTCGTCGGCTTTCCGGCCGTCTGGAACGTGGTGGTGCTCTATTTCTTCGTGCTGCAGTCGGGCCCCATCGCCAATCTGGTCACCATCGTGCTGCTCTGCATCCTGACCTTCATTCCGATCAAGTTCGTGCATCCGCTGCGCGTCACCGACTGGCGGGAGATCACCATTCCGATGACCGTGCTGTGGGCTGCCATGTCGCTGAGCCTGATCCTGGCGTCGAAGGACCGCAGCGACTGGAACATCGTGGAGGACGTGCAGAAATGGGTGTGGCTCGGCGCCTCGGTCTATTTCTGCGGGATTTCGCTGTGGCGAACCTTCATGAAGCACGAGGATGAAGACGCCCCCGATGCCGAGGACGAGCCCGGCAAGGCGGCTTGACTTCGCCCCCCGAGTTTCCCTATATCGCCACTCTCCTCGGCGGGGTAGCTCAGTTGGTTAGAGCACGGGAATCATAATCCTGGGGTCGGGGGTTCAAATCCCTCCCCCGCTACCAGTCCTAGCCCACCTACAGGCCCAAAATCAGTTCCAGTAAGCGCACTTAGCCGCCCACTGACCTGTATGGCCACGTCGGGAGTCGTCGTCACCCGGACGGTGTGGATGAGCTGTCGCATGGCGAGTTGGGTCTCCGTGTCGACCTTGGCGGCCCGTACTGCCACGTCACACAGATCATCGACAATCTTCCGGTATTGCTCAACCGCCTCTGGGTGAACCTGCAGCTTGGCGATCTCCTGGTCAGCGAGAGCCAAGGTGGAGCGCTGCCGCTCGCGCTCGGCCTTGAGTTCGTCGATCTGCAGCCTCGCATCCTCGTCCGAGATCAGGCCGCCGGCGATGGAGCGGACAACCCGCTGGATGGCAGCATCCAGTTCCTCAACGCGTTTCCTGGCGGACGTCCTGTCCTGTCGTGCGCCATGGGTCAGGCGCTGAAGCTCGGTGATGTACTCGTCAACAAACTCCTTGATGATGCCAGGCTTGCCCAATTCCTGTTTGAGGCCACGGACGACGGTGTCCTCGATCCGGTCGAGCCGAACCCGGGTGACGTTGCTGCAGGTCCCGCTCTCCCGGCTCCGGCTGCAGCGGATCACCTTGTGACCATCGCGGTTTCCGTCGAGGGACATCCCTGAGCCACAGTGACCACAACGCAGGAGGCCCGACAGGAGGTGCCGTGTCCGGTTCCTGTGCTCACCATCCTGCCATGCCCTCCGGCTGGCATCCTTCCGGGCCTGCGCCTGCTGCCAGAGATCGGCATCGACAATGGCCAGTTCCGTAATCTCATGGGTCTGCCACTCATTCTGCGGATTGACCCGGCTGACGCGTTTGCCGGTGTCAGGATCCCGGATCATGCGGACCCGGTTCCAGACGAGGAGGCCTTTGTAGAGGGGGTTCTGGATAATGCCATTGCCGCGCCTGGCATTGCCGTTGATAGTGGAGGCGTTCCAGACGCTGCCGCGGGGCGGGGGGACACGATCCCCGTTCAGCTCATAGGCGATGTGGCGGGGCGATATGCCGGAGGCATAGGTCCTGAAGATCCGGCGGATGACCTCGGCTTCCTCCTCGACAATCTCCAGGATGCCAGGCTCTCCCTTCTTCGGCCGGTAGCCATAGGCCCGGCCGCCAGGGCTCCGGCCGTCACGGATTACGCCGGTCATGCCGCGCCGCACCTTGTTGGCGAGATCAGCCAGGTAAAGCGACCCCAGCATGCCGCGAATGCCGATCTGGACCTGGTCGGCCCGGCCATCGTGGACGGCTTCGATGGCGACATTGTTGAAGGTGAAGCGCTTGTAGATACCGGCCAGGTCTTCCTGGTCGCGAGACAATCTATCGAGGGCCTCGACGATCACAGCATCA
>JAPLOT010000243.1 GCA_026400595.1 Alphaproteobacteria bacterium
GGCGTTGCCGATGGCGAGGCGGATGATGCTGCCGGTTGTGGCGTCGAAGCGGAACCGTGCGCCATCAAAACTGGTGTAGGTGGCGAACTGGATCAGCTCGCGCGCCGTGTACACCGCCCAGATCGCGGGATAGAGGGTGAGGTAGAGCAGGTAGACCACGGCCAGCGACACCACGATGACGCCGATGGCGATGCTGACCTGGTCGAGGGAGCCGGGGTCGGTTCCCTGTTCGCCGGCGAGGCTGGCCCAGAAGCCCTCGGTTTCGAGTAGGGTGAATTCTGCGATCAGCACGCCCCCAAGCAGGGCGATGACAAGCAGGCTGACACACCAGCACAGCGCATAGGCGGGGTAGAGCGGGCCGGCGCTTCCCTTGAAGCGGAAGGGCTGGTCGCCGAAGAAGGTGCTGCCCATCATCTGCTGCTGCAGCGTGAGGTTCATGACCGGGGTGATCCAGCCGAGCGTCATGGCGCGGGCCATGATGCTGCCGAAATAGAGGAGCGCATAGGTGGTGGTCGAGCCGAGCAGGGCGCCGCGTATGCCGCGCCACAGGGTGCGCGAGAGCTGGTAGCGGCGGGCCCGGTAGACGGCCGCGCCCCAGAGCAGGCTGATGGCCAGAAAGACCAGGAGCTGAAGACCGACGACCGATGGGTGTTCGGGGCCGAAGGCCAGCGTGAGCCCGGCAAAGGCGAGCACGGTGGGCAGGCCGAAGACCAGGAAGACGAACATGGCGCCCTTGAAGAGCTCGATTCCCTTTCCGGTGTATTCCAGCGGTTCGCCGTTGATGTGCACGCAGCTCCAGATGTGGCGCCGGACATTGGTGCGGGCCCAGAAACGAGAGAGAGTGAGCGTGAGGAGGAAGAGCAGGGCAGTCACCAGGGACAGGCGCAGCAGGCCGGTCCGGGGCTCATAGTGGACGCGAATCGAATCGCCCTTGGCGGCATGTTCCGTCATGACTTCAGGCGCTTAACACAGGCGGCCTGAACGCCTGATGAAGCCCGGCACGCGACCGTTAAGCATGCGCTGTGGCGGAAGTGCAACAGCAGCACAAAACTTTATCTTGCCCGATTGCACCCGTCTTTGAACCTTTCATCTGCCCAAATCCGACAATAAACCAACAAAACCGAGGCGTTGAGTCCGCAGAGTTGCGGCGAAGCGATGCTTGAGTCCGGGCGGCGGCACGCCATGCGCACCAGTAATCCAAGGGTGCGATGGAGAGGTCGTTGGTTGCCCGGGTCAAGTGCGTTTTGACCGTGGCCGGGGTCGGCGCAAGCATCAGGAGAGGATGCTGAAAGTTGAGGACCGTTTGGTATTGACCACACCGGCATGTGACGGGCGTGATTGGCGGATAAGCGTAGGGACCAGGCCAGCCGTGCTGGCGCTGATCACGCTGATCGCGCTGGTTGCCATGTCCTTCCGCGCCCAGGCGGCTGAAGACGCCGATTCCGGGCCGCTGGCCGACTTCTACTCCTATCTCCCCGCCACGCCTGAACTGAAGATACCCGATATCAACATCCCCTTCTGGACGGATGACCTCAAGAAGGGGCAGCGGGCCTATCGTGCCGGCAAGTATGACCGGGCCCTAAAGAGCTTCCGCAAGGCCTCAGATGACGGCAATACCGTGGCCGACTGGTATCTTGGCCACATGTACCGCCTGGGGCAGGGCGTGCCCCGCAACGATGCCATGGCCTATTCCTACTACTCGCGGGTTGCCGACTCCTATGATCCCGACGAACCGGACCAGAATCGCCTGCGCATCGCGGTGGATGCCATGGTGCGGCTGGCGGATTACCAGCGCGAGGGAATCGGCGAAGCCAGCGTGAAGGCCAATCCAGCCGCGGCGGCGCGCAGCTATCTGAAGATCGCGACCGCCTATGGCCATCCGGCGGCGCAGTATGCGCTGGGCGTGATGACCATCAAGGGCCAGGGCGTGAAGCGCAATCCGCAGCAGGGCCTGAAATGGCTGATGACGGCGGCTCGCAAACGCTACGCGCCGGCCGAGGCCTACCTGGGCGAGCTCTATTGGGAGGGGAAGATCGTGCGGCGCGACCGGACCCGCGCCGTGATGTGGTATGCGCTGGCCAAGGATTCGGCCCGGCCCGAGGAAAATCCGGAAATCTATGACCGGGCCCTGCAGCTGGAAGCCAATGTCAGCGAAGAAGAGCTGATCGAAGCGGAGGCCCGGGCCAGGGTCTGGGACGGTCAGTATCCGGTCGATCGCCGCCGCGGCAACGACTGACCCGTCACTGCGGCGCCCGGCCCGGCCGCGTCACGATGAAGGCCGAGACGGCCAGAAACACCAGTGCCACCACGACCTCGATCCAGACCGGCGCCTCGGCGCCAAAAAGAAGATAGGCGAACATGGCGGCCATCATGACCACCGCAAAAACCTTCGCCTTGGTGGGAATGACGCCCGAGTCCTGCCAGTCGCGGATGAAAGGACCGACGACAGGATGATTGCGGATCTTCTCTGCCAGTTCGGGCGAGGACCTGGAAAAGGCCCAGACGGCCACCAGCAGGAATGGCGTGGTCGGAAACAGCGGCATGACAACTCCCAGGGCGCCCAATCCGACGCAGAGCCATCCCGTGCCCAGCAGAAGCGGTTTTCTCAGCGTGCCGATAACAATCTCCCTGCCGCGCGACTGCGGCGGTTTCCGCCTTGCGATGGCCTGCCGGTTCATGCCATCAACCCCATGACATGACGGATCCCAGCGATACACCGCCGCATCTGAAGGCGGTTGATGTCGAAATCAAGACCCAGCCCTCCTTCCTGGGACGGCTCAGGGCCTATTTTTTCACAGGGCTTGTGGTGTCGGCCCCCATCGCCATCACGATCTGGGCCACCTACTGGTTCGTGACCTTCTTCGATGCCTGGGTGAAGCCCTTCATCCCC
>JAPLOT010000158.1 GCA_026400595.1 Alphaproteobacteria bacterium
GGCGCCATCAGCATCAGGCCGCAGGGTGCCTCGCCTTGCGCCTGCATCGGGATCGAGATGGCACAGCCGTTGAGGAAGTTGCCGACATAGGTGTTGCGCAGGCTCATCGCGTTGTAGCGGAGATAGTCCTGGTCGGCGGCCAGCGCAGCGATCGGCGGCGCCGAACTGAGAGTTGTCGGCAGGATCATTGCATCGAAGCCCGTCAAGCGCGTAGCGAAGAGCGCGATCATGGCCCGGCGCTGTTCAAGGTAATCGAGGTAGTCGGCGGCAAGTATGCCTTCGGCCATCTGGATGCGGCTGCGCACTCGCGGATCATAGGCCTGACCCTCGGCTGCCATGAGGGCGCGATGATGCTGAAACGCCTCGGCTGCCACGATGCCGCCCTTTGCATTCATGGCTGGAATGCCCTTCAGCTCCGGAAAGGCGAGATCCGACAGACCTGCACCCGCCTGTTCAAGCCTCTTCAGGGCACGCTGGAACGACTGCTCGACGGCCGGCTCAAGACCGTCCAACACGAAATCCCTTAGCACAGCAAGCCGGAGGGTAACCGGCGCGCGCGGAATCACCGGCGCCACCTCGTCGTCGGCCATGATCGCATGGGCGGCAGCACAGCAGGCCACGGAATTGGCCAGGGGGCCGATCGTGTCGAAGGAGAAGGACAAGGGATAGGCCCCCGTCAGCGGCACCAGGCCATGGCTCGGCTTGTAGCCGGTGACGCCGCAGTAGGAGGCGGGGATGCGGCAGGACCCACCCGTGTCGCTGCCGATGGCAAGGCTGACCAATCCGTCCGCAACCGCCACGCCCGCGCCCGATGACGATCCGCCCGGAATGCGACCCGTGGCCCGGTCGAAGGGCGCGCGCGGCGTGCCATAGTGGGGATTGAGGCCGACACCGGAATAGGCGAACTCGGTCATGGTGTTGCGGCCGATGACGATGAAGCCCTTGGCGCGTAGCCGCGCAATCGCCACCGCATCTGCCACTGCCGGCGCCGCATCCTTCAGCACCCTGGATCCCGCCGTGGTCGTATCGCCCGCCAGATCGAAGAGGTCCTTCACGCCGAAGGGAATGCCGGCGAAGGGCGAAGGTGCCCGTCCGGCGCGCCGCTGCGCATCCGCGAGATCGGCCTCCGCCAGCGCCAGCTCGGACTTGACCGAGATGAAGGCGCGCGCGCCTTCGCCCGCAGGGTCGGCGATCCGCGCCAGAGACTCCTCGACCAGCGCCCGGGCCGAGGTGCGGCCCGTCGCCAGGGCGGTCGTCAAGCCTGCCAGTGTTGCCCGCGTCATGCCACCTGCCCCAATCATTGTCCTGCCCGCCACGATAGGGCCATTTGCGTTCCGATCAATCCTCAGCCCCGGAACAAGGGCCATGTTGCATGCGCCTGCCGCATGCTCTATAGGGCGATCATGTCCTGTCCGCGCACCATTTCCGGTCCTGTTGCAGCCGCCCGGCTGCCGCGCGCGCTCGGACGCCTCCTTCTTAGCTGCCCCTGAGGGCCGGCCGGGCATCTGCCTTGGCTCTCCGGGGGATATGACCAGACCCAAACCAGCTAAGCCAGGCAAGAGACAGAGCCCATGATGATATCCCCACGCGAGAAGTACCGCCCATTCCCGCAGGTCCAGCTGCCGGACCGGCAATGGCCCAACCGCACCATCACCAAGCCGCCCATCTGGTGTTCCGTCGACCTGCGCGACGGCAATCAGGCGCTGATCGAGCCCATGGGCCTCGACCGCAAGATGCGCATGTTCGAGGCCCTCCTGAAGATGGGTTTCAAGGAGATCGAGGTGGGTTTCCCCTCCGCTTCGCAGACCGATTTCGACTTCGTCCGCCATCTGATTGACGGGAAGAAGATTCCCGATGGCGTCACCATCCAGGTCCTCACCCAGTCGCGCGAAGAGCTGATCCGCCGCACCTTCGAGTCGTTGAAGGGCGCGAAAAGCGCCATCGTGCATCTCTACAACTCCACCTCCGAGCTGCAACGCCGCGTGGTCTTCAAGCTCGACCGCGCCGGCATCGTCGACATCGCGGTGAAGGGCGCGACCCTCATCCGCAAGCTGGAACGCGAGCTCGGCATGGAGGAGATCGTCCGCCACGAGTATTCGCCCGAGAGCTTCACCGGCACCGAGCTCGACTTCGCCAAGGACATCTGCGAGGCGGTGATCGACTGCTACGAGCCGACGCCGCAGAAGAAACTGATCCTCAACCTCCCTGCCACGGTGGAGATGTCGACGCCCAATGTGCACGCCGACCAGATCGAATGGTTCAGCCGCAACATCAAGAAGCGCGACAGCGTGACCATCTCGCTCCACCCGCACAATGATCGCGGCTGCGCCGTGGCCGCGACCGAGCTTGGCCTGCTGGCGGGCGCCGACCGGGTCGAAGGCACGCTCTTCGGAAATGGCGAGCGCACCGGCAATGTCGACATCGTCACGCTGGCCATGAACATGTTCAGCCAGGGCGTCGATCCCGGCCTCGACTGCTCCAACATCAACGACCTCGTGCGCATGGCCGAGTATTGCAACCAGCTTCCGGTGCATCCCCGCCACCCCTACGCCGGCGAACTGGTCTTCACCGCCTTCTCGGGCTCGCACCAGGATGCGATCAACAAGGGCTTCAAGGCCATGGCGGCCTCCAATGCACCGCTGTGGGAAGTGCCTTACCTGCCCATCGATCCGATGGACCTCGGCCGCTCCTACGAGGCGGTGATCCGCATCAACTCGCAGTCGGGCAAGGGCGGCATCGCCTATATCCTCGAGAAGGAGCACGGCATCGAGCTGCCGCGCCGCCTGCAGATCGAATTCTCCAAGGTGGTCCAGGCCATCGCCGACGGCGAGGGCGTGGAGCTTCCGGCCGAGCGGCTGTGGAGCGCATTCGAGGGCGAGTATCTGGACGGCAACGGCCGCTACGGCTTCGTCGAGCACAACGCCCGCTCCGACCACGGCGAGCAGGACGTCACCGCCAAGGTGACGGTGGACGGCAGGCTCAAGACCCTCAACGGCCATGGCAATGGGCCGGTCGACGGCTTCGTCGACGCCATCCGCAAGGACAGCGGCATTGCCTTCGACGTGGCCGACTACCGCGAACACGCCATGGGTACCGGCGCCAAGGCCACGGCCATCGCTTATGTCGAGCTGCGCCTGCCCGACGGCGGCACGCTCTTCGGCGTCGGCATCGACAAGAACATCGTGGTGGCCTCGCTCAAGGCCGTGCTGTCGGGCGTCAACCGGGTCCTGAAAAGACAGTAGACAAGGGGCGGCGGGCACCGTATAGAGCCCGCCGTCGGCCCCGTTCCCACGGGGCCGTACGTCCTTCTTGGACGGGCGATTAGCTCAGGTGGTAGAGCAGCTGACTCTTAATCAGCGGGTCGTAGGTTCGAGTCCTACATCGCCCACCAAAGGGCCGATCGGCCTGATGCTTGAGCATCACGCTCCTTATCGGACGAATGTTCGGCTTGCACAGTAGCCTATCACCACCATGAGATTGTGCTAGGATTCCCCAAGACGCGATGGCGGCGAACGAACCGCCCATTTCGATCGCAACTCAAGGAGAAGCATGCTCATGTCTCGTGCCGAGATTCAGTCTTGGCTGCAAAGAATATATGATGCGCGCCACTGCAATGATGCGGATGGCTGCGCAGCGCATTTCGCCGGGACAGCGACCATGCGTATCGTCGCTTCTGGCAGACTCGGATGCCTCGGCGATCTGCATCAGGGAGCGAGGGCCTTGCAGATCGTCGCGCGCGCTTTGTGCCGAATGGGACTTCTCCGAAATGAGCGCTGACATGATTCTGATTGATGGGTCCCGGGCTGCGGTCCGCGATGCCGGCCTGCTCCGACACGCGCCGACAAGACGGAAAGAGAGCTTCGCGGTTTTGGATCTCTTCCACTTCAAAAATGGCCATTTCATTTCGCTTGAGGAGTATGCCGACACATGGACGATCCTCAACCCGTCAACTCCCCTGTTGGCCTACCATGCGGATCGCCAGGCGCTGCGATCATCGTCAAGGCCGCACGCGGCTAGTTCGCCGGCTTCCGTGCCTCTTTCGGAGTGCGCCCTGTCCATCGCCGGAAGGCCACGCCGAAGGCGCTCTGGTCTGAGTAGCCACGCCAAGATACTTTCGCGCCAGGCTGCTGCACAAGGTCTCGTGCAACTCGCCAAAACTCGTGCCCTCCAGTGACAGGCGGCGATGGAGGGTGCGCTCCGTCATGCCAAGTTCGCGTGCCACCAGCTTGGCCTTGGCACGACCACTGGGTAGCAGATCTGCGATCACCTGGCTGATCTGCGCGGTCAGGCTGGCCTGCCCGGGCTTCTGTTCGCTCAGCACCGTGGCGCAATGCGCCTTCAGTATCTTCAGCAAGTGATCGTCAGCCGTACGGATCGGCAGGCGCAGCGATTGGCGGTCCAGCAAGATCTGGGCTTGCGTGCGGCCGAACGCGACGGGACAGCCCAGCATCTTCTCGATCTTCGCCTTGCTAAGCGCCGGCTTCAGCCCATGCACGAAGGCGATTTCAAGGGGGCGCAGCCGATCGCCGAGAAAATACTGATAGGCCCTGACCAAAACCCCAATGCCCACTTCAGCGGCTTGATCATAGTGGCTGTAGTCAGGACGGGCCGGAATGAGCAGGATAGCGGCTTCATCGCCTTCGACGACAAGGCGGATTCGCCATGCTTCCGTATGAATGGCCAGATAGCGCTCGAGATTGCGGAGGGCATCCTCGAGCGTTCGTGACGACAGTCCGATATAGGCCAGTGCACCGAACTCCTTGGGCTCGACGCGATTCGCCAGACCGAGGCCATAGTATGGGTCCTTCAGCACCTCGGCTGCACCCTCGAGAAGCTTGGCATGGCTCTCGTAAGTCAGCCAGGCATCGTCGTCCTTGACCGCACTGTGGGCCACTCCCGCCTGCCGCAGCAATGGCGCAGGATCAATCCTTGCGGCGCGCAGATCGCGGTAGACGCCGCGGGCAAGCGTGTTTCGGACCTTTGGTCTAGCTCTGGTCAATGTTGGGCTCCAGGGCCTTGTTACGGACCGGTAACTTTCCCGGCCTGCCACTTCAGTCTGGCAGAAACTCACCAGCTTTGTCAGCATCTCACGATGCCCTTTGCGCATAATTCCAACTATCTCCTGCGCACGGCGCCGAGAGCGTCGCGCAGGTACTTGCCTATCCCCCGGTCGGCAAATCCGCGCGACAGCCTGGCGACAGGACGGCGCTGCGGCTTCCGCCCAAGTCGCAGTTGCCCAGGCGAGGAGAGTGCTCCTGAGGGGGCGGCATTCTCCTCGCTGCCGCCGAAAGCCAATGAAGACGGAAGGCCTTGCCACAAGCCGCGACGTCTGCTGCAACTAAGCGGGAGAGAAGCCGCGCCAGACGGAGTTGCCATGGCCTCG
>JAPLOT010000016.1 GCA_026400595.1 Alphaproteobacteria bacterium
TACGCCATCATCGTCACCGGGCTCATGGGTGTGATCGGCATGCTCATGTGTAAAGAGCACGCCGTCGATATCCGCTACTGCCGCGTCCAGCATCTGCTCGCGCATGTCGGGTGTCGTGTCGATCACCACCCGCGTGACGCCATTGGTACCCGTGCGTGTCAACAAGACGGAACAGCGCCGGCGCCGATTCTTTGGATTTGAGGGATCGCAGCGCCCCCAGTCGCCGCCAATGCGCGGCACGCCGGCTGACGAGCCGCAGCCGAGAATGGTAAGCTTCACCGTCATGCGGCCCTGACAAACAGGGGAGGCCGTGGCGCCTTCGAGAAAAGGCGAAAGAAATTGTCACTGGTGATCGCCGCCATGTCCGCGACGGACACACCCTTGACCTGCGCAAGCGCCTCCAGCGTCTTCACAACATAGGACGGCTCGTTCGATTTACCGCGATACGGCACCGGCGCGAGATATGGCGAGTCGGTTTCGACGAGCAATCGGTCCATGGGCAAAGCTGCGGCAGTTGCGCGAAGGTCTTCGGCGGTCTTGTAGGTGAGGATGCCGGAGAACGACACGTATCCGCCCATGGCAACAGCCGCATCGGCCAGTTCGCGACTCGACGTGAAGCAATGGAGAAGGGGCAGGAAGGCCCCCTTCCCCATCTCGTCTTCGAGGATCCGGATGGTATCGGCTTCGGCTTCACGGCTGTGGATGACCACAGGAAGGCCAGCGACCCGCGCGGCATCGATGTGAAGCCGGAAGCCCTGTTCCTGCGCTGCCCGGGGACTGAAGTTATAATGATGATCGAGGCCAGCCTCACCGATGCCGATAACCTTCGGATGTGACGCAAGCTGCACAAGCTCTTCGACGGTCACGTCGAGCTCTTCATGCGCGTTGTGCGGATGGGTGCCGATCGTGCAGAAAACATTGGGGTTTTCCTCTGCTATACGGCGCAGATTATCGAACTTCCGCACCCGCGAGGAGATCGAGACCATCAGTCGGACACCAGCCTCTTCGGCGCGGCTCAGCACCTCGGGCAGGCGTTCCTGCAGCCCCTCGAAATCGAGATGGCAGTGGCTGTCCACGACCTGCATGCGTCAGGCCCTGGCAGGGGCGGCATCCCCCTCTTCCACATAGCGCGGGAAAATGGGCGTTGGCGCCGGCAATGGCGTTCCGGACATCAGGCGCGTTCCAAGGTCCGCGAAGCTGCGCTGGCTGGCCGGAACGGCCAGAAGGCCGAGCAGCCTCGCCGCTGAGGCGGGAACATAGGGCTGGGCCATGATACCGACGATACGAAGGACTTCCGCGGTCACGTAGAGTACTGTGTCCATGCGGACGGGATCGGATTTCTTCAGGGCCCAGGGCTCCTGTCCGGCAAAGTAGCGGTTGGCTTCGGCCACGACCTTCCAGATGGCGTCGAGCGCCTTGTTGAGAGCGTAGTGCTCATGCGCGGCGCGCACCTCGGCGCAAATGGCATCGGCAGCGGCAATGATCTCGCTGTCGGCCGCGCTCAAGGGACCGCAGGCTGGAACCTTGCCGCTGCAGTTCTTCGCGATCATCGATAGCGAACGCTGGGCCAGATTGCCGAGATCGTTGGCAAGGTCGGCATTGATGCGGTTGACGATGGCCTCGTGGCTGTAATTGCCGTCCTGGCCAAAGGGGACCTCG
>JAPLOT010000282.1 GCA_026400595.1 Alphaproteobacteria bacterium
TGAGTGTCCCGGGTGGCGGCACGGTGAGCGTCGCGGCTCCGGGCCGGAAGTCCGGAGAGAAGGTCACGCTCGGGATCAGGCCGGAGCACCTGGTTCATGACCCGAAGGGACCGATCAAGGCCTCCATATTCAATCTCGAACAACTGGGCGACTCGCACCTGGTCTACGGCAGGCTTGCGGATGGCGACCAGGTACTGATGCGCGGCGCGGGTCAGACGGATGCGAAGCCGGATGACGCGATCAAACTTTCAGCAGATCGCACGCTCTTTCATCTCTTCGACGAGGCCGGACTGCGGATTTCCGCTTGAAACCGCATCGTCGTCCATAGTTTTGCCCTTCTCCGCAGAGACAGTTACCGAGTATCAGGGGAGAACTGTCGATGGCAATTGGCTTACGCGTCGTTCTGGTGGCCCTTAGTGCTTTGCTGCTGGCGGCAGGTTCGGCGCAGGCGACCTCTGCAGACTGTCTTGCCATGGCGTCGCGAAGCGCGCCGGTTCAGATGGCGTCCTACACACCCGCGGCTCTCGAGCAGGGACAAGTCCGGCTCACCTTCATCGGGCACTCAAGCTTCATCATCGAGAGCCCGGGCGGCATCCGGATCGTCACCGACTACGCCGGGAACTCCGGCGGGATCGTGCCGGACGTGGTGACCATGAACCAGGCCCATTCCTCCCATTACACGGATTCCCCGGATCCCGCGATCAAGCACGTGCTGCGCGGCTGGAACCCGGAGGGCGGACCGGCGCACCATGACGTCGTTGTCGGTGACGTCCGCATCCGCAATGTTCCAACCGACCTTCGCGGCGGCATGACCGGCCGCAGGGAGAACGGCAATTCCATCTTCATCTTCGAGGTAGGCGACCTCTGCATCGGCCATCTCGGCCATCTCCATCACAGCCTCGGGCCGGAGCATCTCGGCATGATCGGACGGCTGGATATCGTGCTCGTGCCGGTGGATGGGGGTTACACCATGGCTCAGGCAGAGATGCTCGAAGTGCTGAAGACCCTCAAGACGCGGCTCGTGATTCCCATGCACTATTTCGGGCCCTCAACGCTGGCGCGCTTCGTCGGCACCTTGGAAGACAGCTACGTGGTCGAGTACGCGACGGAGCCGGTTCGAATCGTGTCCTCGGCCGATCTTCCGGCCAAGCCAAAGCTGCTGGTGCTGCCGGGTTACTGATAGCCCTGAATGGCGACCAACCGGCCCGAGGAGGCCTTCTGGCGGATCGCCCGGAGCGGTAGGTAGTCCGGCGCGTTCCAGAAAGCCTTGAGGGACTCCATGTCCGGAAACTCGAGGATAACGGTCCGCTTCGGTGTCCAGTCTCCCTCGAGCGTTTCAACCGCGCCGCCCCGCACCAGATAGCGCCCACCATGGGCCGCAATGACGGCCGGGACTTTCGCGCGATATTCCTCATAGGCCTCCGGGTCGTTTATCTCGATATCGCCGACGATATAGGCAGTCATCCAATTGCTCCTGTTCCTGACCCGCACAGCTTCCACCGTTCTCGTTCCCCGGACAAGGCTTGGCGGCGCGGGTTGCCTTTCCCATATGAGGGGGCTAAAGGGCACCGAAACCCAGTTCATCCGGAATTCCCATGCAGACCGTCATCCTCGTGATCCATCTCCTCATTGCCCTGGCTCTGATCGGCGTCGTGCTTCTGCAACGCTCCGAAGGCGGTGCTCTGGGCATCGGAGGCAGCGGTGGCGGGGGCTCTGGAAACCTGTTTTCCGCGCGCGGCGTCGGCAATGCCCTGACCCGCACGACGGCTTGGCTGGCCGTGGCATTCTTTGCCACCTCCATTACGCTTACGGTTCTTGCCACACGCGGGGGTAGCGGCTCGTCCATCTTCGACACGGCGCCAGCCCCGCAGTCTGAGGGTCAGCCAGCACCTGCGGCTCCAGCCGCGCCCGGCCAGGGCACCGGCGGTTCAGTGCTGCCGCAGCTGCCGCAGGCGCCCGCACAATAACGGCGAAAGCCATGTCCACAGGCGCCCGGATCACCGTTTCCGGGCTTCGAATCATGATTTGAACGGGGTAGGGTGAAATCCCATGGCGCGGTACATCTTCATTACAGGCGGCGTGGTCTCTTCCCTCGGCAAAGGTCTGGCATCGGCAGCACTTGGTGCCTTGCTGCAGGCGCGCGGATTCTCGGTCAGGCTGAGAAAGCTCGATCCCTATCTCAACGTCGACCCGGGCACCATGAGCCCTTACCAGCACGGCGAGGTCTTTGTAACGGACGACGGCGCGGAAACCGATCTCGATCTCGGGCATTACGAGCGGTTCACCGGGCGCCACGCCAACAAGCAGGACAACATCACGACCGGCCGCATCTACCAGGAGATCATCGCCAAGGAACGGCGGGGCGATTTCCTGGGTGGAACGGTGCAGGTCATTCCGCATGTCACCGATGCCATCAAGGACTTCATCCGCACCGGCAATGACGGATTCGATTTCGTGCTGGTCGAGATCGGCGGCACTGTCGGCGACATCGAGGGACTGCCATTCTTCGAGGCCATCCGCCAATTCGGCCAGGAGCAGCCGCGCGGCGACTGCATCTACATCCACCTTACCCTCCTTCCGTTCATCCCCACGGCGGGTGAACTGAAGACCAAGCCGACCCAGCATTCGGTGAAGGAATTGCGCTCGATCGGTATCCAGCCGGATATCCTGCTGTGCCGCGCTGATCGGGAGATCCCCGTCAACGAGCGGCGCAAGATCGCCCTGTTCTGTAACGTGCGACCCTCGGCCGTTATCCAGGCACTGGACGTGAAGTCCATCTATGACGTGCCGCGCGCCTATCATCAGGAGGGGCTTGACCGCGAGGTTCTCGATGCCTTCGGTTTCAAGGACGCGCCTGAACCGGACCTCTCGCGCTGGAACGAGATCATGTCCCGTATCACCCAGCCCGAGGGTGAAGTCACCATCGCAGTGGTCGGGAAGTACACGGGCCTTCTCGACGCATACAAGTCGCTCCAGGAAGCCTTGGTCCATGGCGGAATTGCCAACAAGGTCAAGGTCAACCTCGAGTGGATCGAGTCAGAGGTTTTCGAAAAGGAAGACCCAGCGCCCTATCTCGAGGGCGTGCACGGCATCCTCGTGCCCGGCGGCTTCGGTGAGCGCGGCTCGGAAGGGAAGATCAAGGCGGCGACTTTCGCTCGCACGCGCAAGGTGCCCTACTTCGGAATCTGCTTTGGCATGCAGATGGCCTGCATCGAAGCGGCGCGTTCGCTCTGCGGCATCGAGAAGGCAAGCTCCACCGAGTTCGGCGAGACCCCGGAGCCCGTTGTCGGAACGATGACGGAGTGGATGAAGGGTAACGAGCTCGAAATCCGCAAGGCTGGTGGCGACCTTGGCGGAACCATGCGGCTCGGTGCCTTTGACGCGAGTTTGAAGCCGGGAAGCCACATCGCGACGATCTACGGCGACACGCGCATATCGGAGCGACACCGGCATCGCTACGAAGTCAACACGCGCTATCGCGAGAGGCTCGAAAGGGCTGGGCTGCTCTTCGCGGGGCTGTCCCCTGACGGGCTGCTGCCGGAGACCGTGGAGTATCCCGATCACCCGTGGTTCATCGGTGTCCAGTATCACCCCGAACTGAAGTCGAAGCCATTCGCACCGCATCCGCTGTTTTCGTCCTTCATCGCGGCCGCGGTCGAGCAAAGCCGCCTGGTATGAGCATGGCGGGGCCGCGGCGTATCATTGCCGCGCTGCTTGCGCTGCTGTGCCTGGTCGGAACGGCGCTCGCCTTTGACGAGGCCTTGGTCCGGAAGGCCGAACGTGCGATCGAAGAGTATCGGCCACAACTGCTGAACATCTCAAAGGAGCTGCAGAATCCGTCTCTGGACGAGCGGCAGCTGGTAACGTTCCGCGACAGGCTCGAACTCATTCGTGCCGATGCAGTCAAACTGTCGACCTCATTGTCAGCCCCGATCGCCGAGGTGAACCAGCAGCTTGCATCCCTGGGGCCAACGCCCAGTGGAAGCGACGCGGAGCCCTCAAGCGTTGCCGATGAACGCCGAGACCTGTTGGCATCCCTGAACCGACTCTCGGGCATCAAGTCTCGCCTGGACGTTGGCGCGGTCGAGGCCGAGCAGCTGGCAGGACGGATTGCTGCCATCCAGCGCAACAGTTTTCTCGAGCGCATCTTCGAGTCTGACCGGCCGATCCTGAGCCCCAGCCTATGGGTCGACACAGGTGCGGGTATCAGCCTCTTTGCGTCACGCCTTGGCGGCTTGTTTGCTGCCTGGTGGGATGAAGTTCGCGCGACGGTCAGCTTTCGCGCGCTCTTACTGATCCCAATCTTCGCATCCATCTTGGGTGTTGGCTATGTGCTTCTACGTCGTGGCCTGGTGCGCTGGACGCGTTCGCGGCCCCAGGCGCAGCAGATTCCGAACGACCTCAACAGACTTTGGCGCATCTTCCGTGCGCTGATCACCGCGGTCGTGGCCCTCATCATTCTCTATGCTCCAATCCGCATCGCGCTGAAGCTGGGCGGATTCATAACGCCGCGTTTCGACCTCATTCTCACCGCGGTCTTCGAGTTCATCCTGGCCAGCCTGATCTATTATGTCCTGGCGCTGCGCGTGTTTTCTCCGGGCAATCCGGCCTGGCGGATCATCAATCTCGGCGATGTGGCAGCGTCCCGGCTGCCGACACTGGTGGGCCTTGCCGGATTGGTGTCGGTCGGCAATGAGCGCATGCTGGCGCTGGCCGACGCGGTCTTCCTGCCCGTCAGCTATACCATCGGACAGTCGGCGCTATCAGCCCTGGCCATGCTGATACTTCTCTCTCTGATTGTCCTGACCATCCGCCAATCCTAGGGCCTCACCGAGAAGTTGCCGCAACAGAAGCTATATTTCGGCTGGGCCGCCGCGACGACTCCGCTGGTCTGGCTGCTCATCGCGGCAGGCTTTGTCGCACTTCTGCTGGGATATCTTGCACTCGCCAACTACATCGCGCAGCAGCTTTTCCAGACAGGCATCGTTCTGGTGGTGTTGTTCCTGCTGCATCACCTCTCCGATGCTGCTGTCGAGGCCAGCTTCGACCCGCAAAGTGGCTTCGGGCGGTTCCTGCGCAACGTGACCGGTCTTGGCGAACGGGCGATTGAGCGGCTGGGCCTTCTGTTCCGCACGGTGTTTGACATCGTGCTTGTGCTGGCGGGGCTGCCGCTCCTCTTTGCACTCTGGACCGTCACCTGGATCGACATGCGCAGCATGCTGACCAGCGCGACAATCGGCTTCAACGTTGGCGACATCAACATATCGCCCAGGCTGATCCTGGTCATCCTTGTGACCTTCGCGCTTGGCATTCTCCTGACCAAGCTGGTGATCAGTTGGCTCGACCGACGGATCCTGTCGAACACCCGCATCAATCGCGGCGTTCAGGACTCGTTGCGCACGGGAGCAACCTATGCCGGCTATATTCTGGCGGCAGTCTTTGCCTTGTCGGCCGCGGGGCTCGATTTCTCGAACCTCGCGCTGGTTGCGGGCGCATTGGGTGTCGGTATCGGCCTCGGCTTGCAATCGATTGTCAACAACTTCGTGTCGGGCCTCATCCTGCTGGCAGAGCGGCCGATCCGGGTCGGTGATTGGGTTGCCCTTCCAGCTGGCGAGGGGATCGTGAAGCGGATCAATGTGCGATCGACCGAGATCGAGACCTTCGATTCCTGCTCGATCATCGTTCCGAACTCCAGCCTGATTACCGAGCCGGTCCGGAACTGGACACATGGCAGCAATCGCGGTCGGTTCGTCGTGGCAGTGACGGTCGATCAGGAGAGCGATCCCGTGGTGGTTCTCGACATCCTGACCGAGATCGCCAGGGCAAACGACAAGATTCTGACCTACCCGGAGCCCAATGTGGCTTTGGTTCGATTCGGACCTCTGGGCCTCGACTTCGAGCTCAAGGCCTTCGTGCCCGACATCCTGGATGGCGCGATGGTGGCGAGCGACGTTCGCTTCGAGATCCTCCGGATCTTCCGCGAAAAAGGGATTACCATTCCCAATCCGGTTGGGGTATTTCAGGCACCGCGGCTGTAGGCGGGCGTCATGAACGAGAACAAGCAGATGGCGGGAGACCGCTCGGGTCTCGAATATCTCCGGGAAATGCTGAAGGACTGGCATGGATCGGCCATGGCCGAGACGCTGAACTTCCGGCTTGTGGCCGTGGATGATGGAAGCGCCACTTTCGAGGCGATTCCGGGGCCGCAGTTCTACAACCCCCAACTCCGCATGCATGGAGGCTATTGCGCGGCCCTGATCGACAGTGCAATGGGTGTCGCGGTTCAGACAAAACTGCCCGCGGGCACGGGCTACGGCACGATCGAGATGAAGGTCAATTACGTCCGGAAACTGACCGCCGAGCATGGTCCTCTGAGATGCATCGGGACCGTCATTCACAGCGGCCGGACCATGTTCACCGCCGAGGCCCGGGTGATCGATCAGGACGGCAAGCTCTACGCCCATGGATCAGGAACATTTCTGGTGTACCCCAAATGACAAATGCCATCGTTCGCGCGCGTGACGTGTCCTTCGGCAACGCGCTTCCACTCAGCCTCATCGCCGGACCGTGCCAGATGGAAAGCCGCGACCATGCTTTCATGATGGCTGGGCGGCTCAAGGAGATTTGCCAGGGACTCGGCCTGGGCCTCGTCTACAAGTCCAGCTTCGACAAGGCCAATCGCACCAGCCTCGGCGGCCGGCGTGGCATGGGACTGGAGAAGTCCCTGGCCGTCTTCGAAGCCATTGGCAAGGACCTGAACCTGCCGGTGCTCACCGATGTCCACGAGAACGCGCAATGCGCCGAGATCGCGAGTGTCGTCGATGTGCTGCAGATCCCGGCGTTCCTCTGCCGTCAGACGGATCTGCTGATTGCCGCCGCCAAGACGGGTCGTGTGGTGAATGTGAAGAAGGGGCAGTTCCTTGCGCCCTGGGACATGAAGAACGTTCTGGACAAGGTGGTGGGGTCTGGCAATCCAAACGTTCTTCTGACCGAGCGCGGCGCTAGCTTCGGCTACAACACGCTGGTGTCAGACATGCGGGCCCTGCCGATCTTGGCCGAGACCGGCGCGCCGGTGATCTTCGACGCGACCCATTCGGTGCAGCAGCCAGGAGGGCAGGGGTCAAGCTCGGGGGGCGACCGCCGCATGGTGCCGGTTCTCGCCCGGGCGGCCGTTGCCGTCGGGGTGGCCGGCGTCTTCATCGAAACACATCAAGATCCTGACAATGCGCCCTCCGATGGCCCCAACATGGTTCCGCTGGACAGGCTGGAGGCTCTCTTGATCAGGCTTCTTGCCTTCGACAAGATCGCCAAGGCCTGATCGCCTGCCACCGGCGATCCACTTGCAAACAGCGCGCCGCGCCCGCATAAGGCCGATGACCCCGATCCATTTCAGGAGCACGAAATGACCGCAATTCTGGACGTTACCGCACGCGAGATCTTGGATAGCCGCGGCAACCCGACCGTCGAGGTGGATGTCGTCCTGGAAGATGGCTCAATGGGCCGTGCGGCGGTGCCATCGGGCGCCTCGACCGGCGCACATGAGGCGGTGGAACTGCGCGATGGCGACAAGTCCCGCTACCTCGGCAAGGGCGTGACCAAGGCCGTGGCCGCCGTGAACGGAGAAATCTTCGACGCGCTGGCGGGAATGGAGGCCGAAGACCAGATTGCCATCGACCGCACCATGATCGAACTCGACGGCACGGCGAATAAGGCGAAGCTCGGCGCCAATGCCATACTGGGCGTGTCGCTCGCCGTGGCAAAGGCAGCAGCCGAATCCTGCGGCCTGCCGCTCTACCGCTATGTCGGAGGCGCTGCAGCCCGCACCTTGCCGGTTCCGATGATGAACATCATCAACGGCGGCGCGCATGCCGACAATCCGATCGACTTCCAGGAGTTCATGATCATGCCGGTCGGGGCGCCAACCTTCCGCGAGGCGCTGCGCATGGGTGCCGAGGTATTCCACACCTTGAAGGCGGCGCTTAAGAAGGCCGGACATAACACCAACGTCGGCGACGAAGGCGGCTTTGCTCCCAATCTTCCTTCCGCGGAGGCAGGACTGGACTTCGTGATGAAGGCCGTTGAACAGGCGGGCTACAAGCCGGGACACGACATCTATCTGGCACTCGACTGCGCCGCCACCGAGTTCTTCAAGAACGGCGTCTACGACTATGAGGGCGAAGGCGTGAAGCGCTCCGTCGCGGAGCAGGCGGCCTACCTGGCCAAGCTCTCCAAGGCCTATCCCATCATCTCGATCGAAGACGGCATGGCGGAAGATGACTGGGAGGGCTGGAAGCAGGTGACGGATCTGATCGGCAAGACCTGCCAGCTGGTGGGTGACGACCTCTTCGTGACCAATACCAAGCGCCTCAAGAGGGGCATAAGCGAGGGCATCGCAAACTCGATTCTCGTGAAGGTGAACCAGATCGGATCGCTCACCGAGACTCTGGAAGCGGTCGAAATGGCCCACAAGGCGGGTTACACCGCCGTGATGTCGCATCGCTCGGGCGAAACAGAGGATTCGACCATAGCTGATCTTGCTGTTGCCACAAATTGCGGCCAGATCAAAACGGGTTCGCTGGCGCGCTCCGACAGGCTGGCGAAGTACAACCAGCTGCTGCGGATCGAGGAAGAACTTGGAACTCAGGCCACATACGCGGGACGGTCAATTCTCAAAGCCTGAGCCCATGAAGCTCAACAACCTCCATATCGTGGTATCAAGTTTCGCCGCTCTGGCCGGCGTGACGATCGCAGCCTATCAGGCCTTTGGCCCGAACCATGAGGCTGCCCCGCCGCTGCAGGTCACCGTTGCGCTGGATCAGCCGGCCGCCGTTGACCAAGCGACGATCAAGAGCGATGGCGGACCTTTGCTTGCAACCGATGCACTGGCGCTGGAGAGGGGTGCACTCTTCACGGCCGCCCTCAAGGATGGTTCGGCGGAGCGGTACGACTTCGCGGCGCTCTTCGATGGCGCCGCCGACACCGGGCTCGTCATCCAGCCTCCCGACACCGAGCTGAACATACTTGTCAGCTTCAACCTGCCGACCAGCCAGCCGGTGACGGCTATCCGCTATACCCCTCCCATGGGTGCCGATCCGGCCACTCTGGCCACCAACCTCGATGTGATGATCCTCCCGGAGGGCCAGCTTGAGGCTTCGGGCCGGCCGGTGATGAGCTACACACTGCAGCAGTCCAACGACAGCCAGACCTTCGCCATTCCGGGACACACGGCCGGAAAGGCAGTCTGGCTTCGCATCTCCGGAGGCCCCGAGGGGAAGCCGGTGAAGGTGGGCGATTTCAGCATACTGCGCGAACAGTTGGCGCCTTAGCCAAGGATTCGTGACAGCCCATAGCCCGACCGGCCAATCACCAACCGGATGCGCGTCGCCCATTCTTCTGGCCATGCAATGGCACGGGTCCGATGATGGTGTGTAGCCGCAGTTGTCTCGTCAGGCCAACGACAGCCTGCCAGTCACTTCCAGCGGCATGTCCTTGCCATTGTGCGTCCAGTGAATGCCGCATTCCGTCTTGGACGTTCCGGCCCAGCGACCCGCCCGCGGGTCGACCTCGCTGCCGCCCTGTACGGTGCAGGGTTCGCATCCGATCGAGAAATAGCCGATCTCCGTCAGCGGATGTTGTGGAAGATCATGGGCCTTTCGATAGGCATCGAGATCGAGAGCCGAGAAGCCCGCCAGCGGCTCCACCTTCAGACGGTCGTCGGCGAGGGACAGGAACTCCAGTGTCGCGCGTGCCGCTCCATGGTAGCGCTTGCGGCCCGAGATCACGACATCGAAGCCCTCCAGTGCCCGCTGCAACGGCAGTGTCTTGCGGACGTGGCAGCACTTGTCGCCATTGACCTTGTGGAGTGTACCGTCCGGATCCGCCGTTGCAAGTTCCTCTGTGTCGGGAGAGACCGACCTGACATCGGTCAATCCAAGCCGGTCGATCAGCTTGGCGCGGTAGTGCAGGGTTTCCCAGAAGTGCTTGCCGGTATCGAGGAAGATCACAGGCGTGGAGGGATCGACGGCGGCGACCATGTGCAGCAGGACGGCTGACTCCGCGCCGAAGGACGATACCACGGCGGCCCGGCCCTTGAAGTCCCGCAGTACGGGCTCCAGCAGGGCCTTGGCTTCCAGCCCGGCATAGGTCTCGAATATGGACTTGTCCATTCCAGTTATCCTGCGTGCGGCTGTTCCAGCCAGGGTTCCGCGTCAGTGTGGCGCTCGGTCCAGATCTCGGACTCGGCGCTGCGGCGGAAGAGTCCGCGCTGATAGGCCAGCGACATTTGCTTCGAAGCGGCCTGCCAGACCTGCAGGGGGAACCGATCGCCGATTTCGAAGGCATCGAAACCGACCTGCAACATGAACTGTAGCTGATCCGGCAGGACATTCCCGGTGGCACGGATTTCTCCACGGTAGCCGAATTCCCGCAACTGCCGCGCCAGCGAGTAGGCCCGGCCATCATTGAAGGCCGAGAAGTGCAGGACAACCGCGGAAAGTCGCGGCAGGAATGTCGCAAGGGTTTCGGCGCGATCCACATTGGCGAAGACCACGCCGAGCTTGCCCGATCGCCTGGAGAGAGACTCGAAGTCGCGCAGCAGCCGCGCGAAAGGCACGATCACGTCGCCGGTTGCGGGCAGCACGTCATCGTTGCCGAGGACCAGCCACGTGTCGCTTACCAAGGCATTGTTCTTAAGCAGCGGCATAGAGAGCCTCCTTGAAGGGCTTGGGGCCAACACGGCGATAGGCGGCGATGAACTCCTCGCCGGGTTCGCGAATCTTCAGATACGTCTCGAGGATCTTGTCGATGGCATCTGCCACTTCGTGGCCCGCGAAGCCCGGACCGAGGATCGTGCCGATCGACGAATGCTCGGCGGAGGATCCGCCCAGCGTGATCTGGTAGAATTCCTCGCCCTTCTTGTCGAGGCCGAGGATACCGATGTGACCGACATGATGGTGACCACATGCGTTGATGCAGCCCGAGATATTGATCTTGATCTGGCCGATTTCTTCCTGGCGGCCGATGTCGGCGAATTTACGCGAAATCGACTGGGCCACGGGGATCGAACGTGCTGTCGCCAGAGCGCAGTAGTCGAGGCCAGGGCAGGCGATGATGTCGCCGGCAAGGCCATAGTTCGGCGTAGCCAGTGCGGCTGCATCGAGTGCCTGCCAGACAGCGAAGACATCATCCTTCTTCACATGCGGAAGCACGATGTTCTGCGCATGACTCACGCGGAGTTCGTCATGGGAGTAGGTCTCGGCAAGTTGTGCCATCAGGCGCATCTGATCGCCGGTCGCATCGCCCGGGATGCCGCCTTCGGGCTTCAGCGAGATGTTGACGATCGTGTAGCCATCCACCTTGTGGGCCGCCAGGTTGTTGCGAGCCCAGCGTGCGAAGTCCGGCTGCGCCAGCCGTGCCTCCTCGAAGGCGGCTGACCAGCGCGGCAGCCTTTCGAAGGGCGGTGGCGCGAAATAGGCCGCAATGCGGGCCAACTCACGTTCCTCCACTTCGGTGGAGGCCTGTGGCTTCCGGGCATATTCCGCCTCGACCTCCGCCTTGAACCTCTCGGCGCCCAGTTCATGAACAAGGATCTTGATGCGCGCCTTGTACTTGTTATCCCTGCGCCCGTAGAGGTTATAGACGCGCATGATAGCCTCGAGATAGGCGATCAGCTCGTGCTCGGGCAGGAAATCGCGGACGGTTACGCCGATCATCGGAGTCCGGCCCTGTCCGCCGCCCACGATCACCTCCCAACCGACCTTGCCTTCGGCGTTCCTGTGAAGGCGCAGGCCGATGTCGTGTACCTTCACAGCGGCGCGGTCGTGCGGGGCACCTGTCACCGCGATCTTGAACTTGCGCGGCAGGTAGGAGAATTCGGGATGAAGCGAGGACCATTGGCGCAACAATTCGCCGACAGGCCGGGGATCGGCGATCTCGTCCGCTGCGGCACCGGCCCAGTGATCCGTCGTCACATTGCGGATGCAATTGCCCGAGGTCTGGATGGCATGCATCTCGACATCGGCGAGATGGCCAAGAATATCAGCCGTCTCTTCCAGCTTGATCCAGTTGTATTGGATGTTCTGGCGCGTAGTGAAGTGGCCGTATCCCTTGTCATATTTGTCGGCGATCATGGCGAGTTGGCGCATCTGACGGCCTGACAGCGTGCCATAGGGTATCGCCACCCTCAGCATGTAGGCGTGAAGCTGCAAGTAGAGGCCGTTCATCAGGCGCAGTGGCCGGAATTCATCCTCGGTCAGTTCGCCGCGCAGGCGCCGCTCAGCCTGATCGCGGAACTGGGCCGTGCGCTCGCGCACGAATTGATGGTCAAACTCGTCATAGCGGTACATGGCTCACACTCCCTCGGGCGCGGCAAAGCTGTTTGCCTTGCCTTCCGCCTGCTTGCCGAGATCGGGGCGGACCGTCGGCCCCAGGGCCCGCATGCGCTCACGGATGTGGGCGGCCCGCACCTGGCCGGCACGCCGCTCCGCGTCCACCAGGTAAGAGCCGGTCACCAGGCAGGCCTGTTCCGCCAGCCTGGCGCGTTGTTCCAGGCCGGCTGCAGCTTCGGGCTCCAGCGCCAGAACCGCGTCGTCGATCGCCTCGCTCCACTCGCCGGAGCGGGTCAGGAAGACTGCGATGCCGTCGCGTAGACGGTTCGCGGTGACGATCTGGCCTTTCTCTGTCGTGGTCATGATGCAGCTCTCAGAATGGCGTCGCGGAGCGTGTCATGGGACGGGAAGGGTTCAGCTTTGGTTACCCGAGCCGGGGGTATCCCCGGGACGGTCTCGAAGGCGACGCCTTCCGCTGCCACTGCAACGGTTTCCTCCAGAGACGGTTCACCGCAGGACAGCCTCACAACGTGCTTGCCGGCCTTGGCTTCCCGGATGAGGATCTGATCGGTTCCATCGAAGAGCCGGCCTGCAGCGGGACGCCGGACAGCGTCGCGCCGAGCGACCTCCAGAATTCCTGCATCCATGCCCGTGTCGTGCACGATGAGATCGGCTTCCTGCAGCTTGCGCTGGGCCTTGATGGTGAGGAGCTCCGGATCATCCGACGAAACACCGACAAAGGAGACGCGGCCAACCGGCGGAGCCGATTCATTTGTGAAAAGCCCTTCGACGCCAGCGAGGTAGTTGACTGTTTCGCCGGCGACAAAGGCATCCCGAACATCGCCGAAGAAGAAACGCGTCCAGAAGGAGCGGCGGCGATTGCCGGCCGGTACTTTCGCGGCAACCCGTTCGCGCAGGGCCGAGGCGGCGCGGGCAAGCGGTCCAAGCGCCGGCGGAAGCATCGCGTCGATGCGTGCCCGAAGACCTTGCCCCAGGATCGGAGCGGTCCCTTCTGTGCCGATGGCCACGACCAATGGGTCGCGATCCACGATGGAGGGCACGATGAAGGTCGAGATGCCGGGGTTGTCGACGGCATTGACCGGCAGGCCCACCAAAGCCGCATCTTGCGCCACGGTCTCGTTCAAGGCCGGATCGGCCGAATACACCAGTACTGCCCCGGACAGCAGTTCCTTCGAATAGGACTTGGCCAGCCATGTGACGCGAGGCTCTGCTGCCAGCTCCGGATGAAGCTCTTCCGCTATCACGGCGATCCTTGCTTCCGTCTTGAGCAACAGCCGGATCTTGCGGAGCGCTTCTTCGCCGCCGCCGACGACCACCACGAGCCGGTCCTTCAGATCATAGAAGATTGGAAAGTAACGCATTCTGTGTCCTCACCCGTTGGCCACGAGCCGGACTTGCAGGCCGGCGAGCTCAGGCGTGTAAATGATCTGGCATGATAGCCGCGAACCGTCGGTCAGAACGGGAACCTGGTCCAGCATGGCTTCCTCGTCGTCATTGGCGGGGTGAAGCTTGGACAACCATTCCCCATCCACCTCGACATGACAGGTGGC
This sequence comes from Alphaproteobacteria bacterium, assembly GCA_026400595.1. Classification (GTDB taxonomy): domain Bacteria; phylum Pseudomonadota; class Alphaproteobacteria; order Rhizobiales; family Aestuariivirgaceae; genus Aestuariivirga. The sequence continues at coordinate 13,898 of JAPLOT010000282.1, forward strand.
GCAGGCACAGGCACCGCCGCAGAGACCTGCAACATCGAACCCGTGTTCACGGATGATTTCCATGACCCGCCAGCCTTCCACGGCGTCGAGAATGTGGCTTACGCCCTGCTGGTCAATCACCTTGATCGTACTCATCGTTCTGTCCGTGTTCGCTCCAGCAAACGTTCGGTCTTTCGTACGAGGTTCGCCCAATTTTCAGATTTCGTTTGATTATTCAAACGAAACTGCTGTAACTGAAGCGTCTCAAGTCACCGTTCATTGGCTGTGTTCGTTTTGCAGAACACCAGTTCTAATAACAGGACGACGAAATGTCAACGCGTCGCGGCAAGAAACCACCGGAGTCACCGGGATTTGATCCCAGCCCCTCGCTGGGCAAGACCATCCAGCGCCTCCGGAAGGCTTACAACATGTCGCTGGGTGATCTTTCCGAACACTCCGGCGTTGCCAAGTCGATCATTTCCCAGATTGAGAGAAATGAGACAAACCCCACATTGTCAACAGTTTACCGGCTCTCCCGGGCGCTGGACACAACCATCGACGAAGTGCTCAGAACGGACAGCAAGGACGTATTCCTCGAACACCAGCAGAAGTCGGCTGTGCCGATCCTCGAGAGCCAGGATGGCCGCTGCCGGCTTGCCATCGCTGGCCCGCTGAACCTGGTGGAGCAGGTACAGTGGTACGATTTCCAGGCTCAGGGTGGAGGTGTGCTCGAATCCGACCCGCATCCAATGGGCACCGTCGAGCACCTGTACATCCTGAAGGGTGAGTTGGAAGTGACTTCCGGCGACGAAACCCGGCGGGTGAAGGCCGGCGAAGCCCTGCGTTTCAGAGGTGACCTGCCGCACAAGATCGTCAATGTGGGTGTAGGCGAAGCCCATGCGTCCATGGTTCTGGTGCTGCGGCAGCTCGGCGGAGGCGCGCCAGCTGCGACATGATCAGGTAAGTTCTTGCTTCGGTTCGGCCGGTTGGCCGGCCGCTGTCCGGACGGCGAAGATCCCCGCGGCAATGATCAGCGCCATGCCCGTGGCTGTCGACCAGCTTGGGATCTCGCCGAAGAACAGATAACCCCACAGCGGTCCCCAGATCATGCCGGTGTACTCGAACACCGTCACCAGGCTTGCCTTGGCGCTGCGATAGGCATTGGTCAGAAGAAACATGCCGAAGGCCGCAATGATCCCGCAGACTGCCATCAGCATGAGGTCAAGACTCCTGGGAGTCGACCAGGGTCGGACCAGGAAGTCGAGGCTTGGATGTCCTAGTTCCTCGATGCCGACCATGGCAAAGGCGATTGCCGCAAGACTTGCCCCGAGAAGATAGACGCCGTTCTGGTAGAAGGCCATCACGGTTGCGGCTTCGGTTACCCCGATGCGCCGCGCAATGACCATGGACAGGGCATAGGTCGTGGCACTCACGAGGCTCAGCAGCGCTGCCGGCTCGAAGAGCGACGACCCGGGGCGGAGGATGATCAGTACACCGATGAACCCGACGATCACGGCCACCCAGGCTTGCAGGCTTACGCGTTCGCCGAGCAGCGGGCCGGAAAGCAGCGTGATGATCAGCGGTGCGGTGAAGAACAAGGCGATCGCCTCCGCCAGCGGCAGTGCCGCCAACGACATGAAGTAAGTCGTATAGGCGACAAGCAGGATGATCCCGCGCAGGATCAGGACGCCGGCATTCCGGCTGAGCAGCCGGCCCAGGCCCACCTCGAGCTGCACCATGAGGAGGAGCAAGGGCAGGGCGACCAGGCAGCGGACGACAATCGCCATGGTGACCGGGTAGTCCCCGCTGATCGACTTGATGATGGCGTCCTGCAGGGAAAAGACGACCACGCCCATCGCCAGGGAAGCAACGCCGATCAGATCCTTGTTCTGGGCAGGCAGGTTCATGGACTCTGCTCATGGAACACAAGCAGAGTCCGCGCCAGCCACGGCGCGGCATGTTTGGTCTGCAAGCGGCGAATGATTACTCGGCCGCGGCCAGCTTGGCGGGCAGGCCCTTCACTGTACCGGCTTGGACTACTGCCGGATCATGGGCCCTGCGGGCAAAAACCTCTCTCACCAGAGGTTCGAAGAAAGCGAGCGGCTTGGTGGCGAAGGCCGGATCGAATGAGGACTGATCCCAGCGTTCGCAGAAGTCCACACAGGACTGGAAATAGGGCGAAGCCCGATACTTCTCGCGCTCGTGCTGGTTCCAGCCATAGTGATGAGCGTAATAGTACATCTGGAAGGATGCATGGTGCTCGATGGTCCAGACCACTTCTTCTCGCAGATAGGGACGAAGGATCTCCGCCGCAAAGCGATCGTGATTCTGCGGCGCCAGTCCGTCGCCGATATCGTGAAGCAGGGCAGCCACCACCCAATCGATGTCCGCACCTTCGTTCCAGGCGCGCGTGGCTGCCTGCAGGCCGTGCTCGAGCCGCGAGATCTTGTAGCCGGGAAGCGTCTCGTCTTCCTGCAATCGCAACTCCCGCAGCACGCGGTCACCCGTTCCCTTCACGTGATCGTCTTCGAGTGGCTTCAGGAACAGATAATCCTCGCGCGTTCCGTCCTTCATCGCGGTGAATTCAACGGTTTTCATGCTGCTGCCGCTCCCGGTGAAAGATGTACAGTCCTGACCCGATGATAATGGCTGCACCGGCCCACGTCCACAGGTCGGGCCAGTCGCCCCAGATGACGAAACCGAAGAGTGTGGCCCAGATCAGGGAGGAATACGAGAAGGGTGCAACGACCGAGGCCGGTGCCGCGCGGAAGGCCCGGATCAGGCAGAGATGCCCCAGTCCACCAGCAACCCCGCTGCCGACGACATCGTCGACTGCACCGACATTCAAGCCCTGGTGGGCAAAGATCGCCTGACGAGCATGGGCATGAGCTGCTCGGACGGCAATTGGCCCAATTGGCAGGGCTCGGCGCGAAGCTGCCATCCCAACGGCATCCAAAGCGTCTTCTGCGACGGCAGCGTGCACTGGATCAACAACGACGTCGAAACCAAGAAACCGGGCGTCTCAAGCGTCAGTACGGTGGCTGATT
>JAPLOT010000365.1 GCA_026400595.1 Alphaproteobacteria bacterium
TGGTGGCTCGACACGCTGGACGCGATCTTTGGCGAGGCTGACGTGCCTGGTCACCCGGTGGCGCAGGAACTGGCGCGGGCCGTGGAGCGGGGCGGGCTTCCGAGACATGCCTTGCGCAATCTGGTGCTGGCCCGCGAATTCGATCTCTACAGCGATCCCATGCCCGACATGCAGGGGCTTGAAACCTATCTGGGGGAAACCTCTTCGGCGCTGATTCAGATGGCGTGCCTCGTGCTGGTCGGCCCCAAGGCAGCACTTTGCGCCGAAGCTGCCGGCCTCGCCGGCGTAGCGCATGGCCTGGCTCTGCTGCTCAATGCCGGCGACAGCGGCCATCTGCCGCCAGACCTGACGCCGGTCGCGGCCCAGACCCATGCGCGGCGGCGGCTTCAGGAGGCGCGCGCGCTTGCGGGAGCTCTTCCGCCCGGCGCCTTGCCGGCCTTCCTGCCGGCGGCACTCACCGAGATGTATCTGGCGGCCGCCTGGCGCAGCCGGCCGCCGCTTGCCGTCCGGCGCCAGTTCGCGCTGTGGTGGGCCGCGCGAAACAACCGCTTCTGATTATTCCGCCGCAAGCGCCGTTGCCCCTGAGAGCCAGGCATCGAAGTCGGCAAGCGCGCGCGCCGTATAGGTGCGCTTGCGGGCAACCGCCTGTTCGGCATGCTTGAGGCGCTTGCCGTCGACGACCTTGACCTTCTCGATGGGCGGAAAGAGCCCGAAGTTGACGTTCATCGGCTGGAAGGACGATCCACGCGAATCCGTGGTTTCGATATGGCCGCCGGTGATGTGGTTGATTAATGCGCCATGCGCCGTGGTGGGCGGCGGCGTCGTGAAGGACCGGCCGAGGCGTTCGGCCGCGGCGAGGCGGCCCGCGATCAGCCCCATGGCCGCACTTTCCACATAGCCTTCGACCCCGGTGATCTGTCCGGCAAAGCGTAGCCTGGGCGCTGCCTTCAGCCGCAGTTCCCCATCCAGCACGCGCGGACTGTTGAGGAAGGTGTTGCGGTGAAGGCCGCCGAGCCGCGCGAACTCGGCATTCTGAAGGCCGGGAATGGTGCGGAAGACGCGCACCTGTTCGGCATACTTCAACTTGGTCTGGAAACCGACCATGTTGTAGAGCGTGCCCAGCTTGTTGTCCTGGCGCAGTTGCACCACGGCATAGGGCTTTTCCTGCGGATTGTGGGCATTGGTCAGGCCGCGCGGCTTCATCGGTCCGTGGCGCAGGGTTTCAGGCCCACGCTCGGCCATGACCTCGATCGGAAGGCAGCCGTCGAAGTAGGGGGTCGAGGTTTCCCATTCCTTGAAGTCGCCCTTTTCGCCATCCAGCAGCGCGCGGATGAAGCCATCATACTGTTCGCGGTTCATCGGGCAGTTGATGTAGTCCTTGCCGGTGCCGCCGGGGCCCACCTTGTCGTAGCGCGACTGGAACCAGGCGACATCCATGTCGATGCTCTCGCGGTGGACGATGGGCGCAATGGCGTCGAAGAAGGCGAGCTGGTCCTCGCCGGTCAGCGCGCGGATCGCTTCCGCGAGCGCAGGCGACGTCAGCGGCCCGGTGGCGACGATGACATTGTCCCAGTCTTCGGGCGGCAACCCCGCGATTTCGCCGCGCTCCACCGTCACCAGCGGATGGCGCAAGAGGGTGTCGGTGACATCACCCGAGAAGCCGTCGCGGTCAACCGCCAGGGCGCCACCGGCGGGAACCTTGTGACGGCCGGCGGCGGCCATGATGAGCGAGCCGGCGCGTCGCATCTCCTCGTGCAGGAGGCCGACGGCGTTCTGCATGTGGTCATCCGAGCGGAAGGAGTTCGAACAGACCAGCTCGGCCAGGCCTTCTGTCTTGTGCGCGTCGGTGCCGACGGTCGGGCGCATTTCGTGCAGCACGACCGGCACGCCCGCGTTTGCGGCCTGCCAGGCGGCCTCCGACCCGGCCATGCCGCCGCCAATGATGTGGATTGGTTTCATGGCCCCCCGTTAGCATGGGGCGGAGCCGGCTTCAAAGCCGAACGGGTGAGCGACTTCGACGCTTTCGGAGCGGGCACGGGCAGGCTAGGGTCCGGCGCATGAGCACCGTTTCCGATATCTCCGCCGAACTTGACGCCATCCGTGCCCAGTCCCTGTGGAAGACGGAGCGTCCGATCCTGGGGCACCAGTCCTCGCACATTGCCGTCACCGGCGGGCGCGAGGTGCTGAACTTCTGCGCCAACAACTATCTGGGCCTGGCCGATCACCCGGCACTCGTCGCCGCCGCCAAGGAGGCCCTCGACAGCCACGGGCTGGGCATGGCCTCGGTCCGGTTCATCTGCGGGACCTCGGACCTGCATCTGGCGCTCGAACGGCGCATCGCGGGCTACCTCGGCATGGACGACGCCATCCTCTTCGCCGCCTGTTTCGATGCCAATGGCGCGGTCTTCGAGCCGCTCTTCGGCGAACAGGATGCGATCGTGTCCGATGCTCTGAATCATGCCTCGATCATCGACGGTATCCGCCTGTCGAAGGCCAAGCGGTTCCGTTTCGCCAATGGGGACATGGATGACCTCGAGACCCAATTGAAGGCTGCGCGCGCGGCCGGCGCCCGCCGCCTGATCATCGTGACCGACGGGGTCTTCTCGATGGACGGCTACTTTGCCAGGCTGCCGGAGATCCGGAAGCTCGCCGACGCCCATGATGCCCTGATCATGGTGGACGACTGCCATGCGACCGGCTTCATCGGGCCACAGGGCAGGGGCACGCCGGCCCGGGCAGGCATCAAGGTCGATATCCTGACAGGGACGTTCGGCAAGGCGCTGAGCGGCTCAGCGGGCGGCTATATCGCGGCGTCGCAACCCATCGTCGACCTCATGCGGCAACGGGCGCGGCCTTATCTCTTTTCCAACGCCCTGCCGCCGCCCATCGTGGCGGCAAGCCTCAAGGCCATCGACCTCGCCGAAGCCGGGGACGATCTTCGGACTCGGCTCTTCGACAATGCGCGTCGTTTCCGGGCGGGCATGGCGGCAGCGGGCTTCAACCTGCTTCCAGGCGAACATCCCATCATCCCGGTGATGCTGGGCGAAGCAAAACTGGCCCAGGACATGGCCGCCCGGCTCTATGAGCTGGGTGTCTATGTGACCGGCTTCTTCTTCCCCGTCGTGCCGAAAGGGCAGGCTCGAATCCGTACGCAGATGTCCGCGGCGCACACTCCAGCAGACGTTGACGGAGCGATTTCTGCCTTCACACGGTCGGCCCGCGAGCTCGGTGTCATCTGATTGTTGCAATTGCAAGGCTGGCTCAAGACTGCTCTGCTAGCTGGAGGCGGGGTGGATCATGGAAATGCTCAAGCTCGCCTTCGCGCCGCGCTTTGTGACCTTGACACTGGCGGTGATTGTCACGCTGATACTTGTGGCGGCCTGGATCACGACCCCGTCACTTCGGTTTGCTGTTCTCGTCCCTCTCCTGTTGACCGGGGGCCTTTCGGCTCTTGGCATCCGTGACCTCTTGCAGACCCGCCACGCGGTACTGCGCAACTATCCGATTCTCGCTCACATCCGTTTTCTGCTGGAAGAGATCCGGCCCGAGATACGGCAATACTTCTTCGAGGACGAGAAGAGCGGAACACCCTTTCCCCGCGACAAGCGTGCCATCGTGTACCAGCGTGCCAAGCGCGTGCTCGACAAGCGGCCCTTCGGCACGCATTACGACGTATACGACAGCAATTTTGAGTGGATGCATCATTCGATGGCGCCGAAGCCGGTACCGGAGGGCGGGTTTCGCGTGCGGATCGGTGGACCTCAATGCGCCCAGCCCTATCTCGCCTCGATCTTCAACATTTCCGCCATGAGTTATGGCGCGCTTTCCGCCAACGCCATCCGGGCGCTCAACCGGGGCGCCAAGATCGGGGGCTTTGCGCACGACACGGGTGAGGGTGCCATCAGCCCCTACCATAAGGAAGGCGGAGGCGACATCATCTGGGAGATCGGCTCAGGCTATTTCGGTTGTCGCGACGCGCGCGGGCAATTCTGCGCTGCGACATTCGCGGCGGTTGCTGCCGATCCTCAGGTGAAGATGATCGAGATCAAGCTCAGCCAGGGTGCCAAGCCGGGTCATGGCGGCGTACTGCCGGCGGCCAAGGTGACCCCGGAGATCGCTCGGATCCGTGGCGTGGAAGCTGGCCGAGACTGCGTTTCGCCTGCATGCCACTCCGTCTTCTCCACCCCCCGCGAGCTCATCGGCTTCGTCGCGCAGCTTCGCGAATTGTCGGGTGGCAAACCTGTGGGGTTCAAGCTCTGCATGGGTCACCCGTGGGAGTTCCTCGGCATCGTGAAAGCCATGCTCGAGACCGGAATCGTTCCGGACTTCATCATCGTCGACGGCAAGGAGGGTGGCACCGGTGCTGCGCCCCTCGAATTCATGGACCATCTTGGCATGCCCCTGCGCGACGGCCTCGCCTTCGTTCATTCGGCCCTGGTGGGAGCAGGGTTGCGGGATCAGATCAAGATCGGCTGCTCAGGCAAGATCACGTCCGGTTTCGACGTGGCCCGCGCCCTTGCGCTGGGGGCGGACTGGTGCAACGCGGCGCGCGGCTTCATGTTCGCGGTAGGCTGCATCCAGGCTCAGCAATGTCATACCGGCACCTGCCCAACCGGCGTGGCGACGCAGGACCCCCTGCGGCAGCGGGCAATCAATGTCCCCGACAAGGCCGAGCGCGTCGCGAGTTTTCACCGCGAGACGGTGAAGGCACTTGCGGAACTGCTCGCGGCCGCTGGACTCGAGCATCCCAGAGAACTCGGTCCGCATCACTTCATGCGCCGCGGACAGGATGGCCGCATCATGACTTTTGCCGAACGCTACACCTTTCTGGAGCCGGATGAACTTCTCGCGGGCGCGCCGGGCACGCTTTTCGCTGCGCCCTGGGCGCTGGCCAGAAGTGACGGATTTTCACCTCTCGACCCCCTCAAACTTGCCGCCGAATAGGTGTATGCAGCGCGCATTGACGGAGGTGATCCATGCGTGCGCTGGTAAAGGCGGAGCCCGTTGCGGGCCTGGTGATGCGGGACGAACCGGTGCCGAAAATCGGCGCCGACGACATTCTCATCAAGGTCGCGAAGACCGGCATCTGCGGTACCGACCTGCATATCTGGAAATGGGATGCCTGGGCGCAGAAGACCATTCCCGTGCCCATGGTCGTGGGCCATGAGTTTGCCGGCGAGGTGGTGGAAGTCGGCAGCCATGTGCGGACCGTGAAGCCAGGCGACCGGGTCTCGGGCGAAGGTCATCTCATCGGCATGAAGAGCCGCATGGCCCGGGCGGGCCATTTCCATCTCGATCCCGAGACCCGGGGCGTGGGCGTCAATGTGCCCGGCGCCTTCGCGGAATACCTGAAAATACCGGCCTTCAATGCCATCCACCTTCCGCCCGAGGTCGATGACGAGATCGGCGCGATTCTCGATCCGCTGGGCAACGCGGTGCATACGGCGCTCTCCTTCGACCTCGTGGGCGAGGACGTGCTGATCACCGGAGCAGGGCCCATCGGCATCATGGCAGCCGCCGTCTGCCGCCATGTCGGCGCCC
>JAPLOT010000269.1 GCA_026400595.1 Alphaproteobacteria bacterium
CACTGCACAAGACCAATCCTCAATACCAATTGCCTTTTCATGCAACTCATTACACTGTTGCCATATTCGCCGTTCAAGAGCAGGTCATGACCGAGAAGCAGACACCGGCCCCATCGCAGTATTCGCTCGCCGATCCGGTGCAGTTTGCCCAGAACATGGCACGTGTCTTCGAACAGGCGGCCGCCATCGCCCGCACCGTGGCCGAGCGGCCCGACCTCGCCAAGCAGGAGGCCGAGACCCAGGTCACGCCGATGGAGCAGGTCTCGAAGACCCTGGGCGCCGTGGCCCAATCCTACATGGCCGATCCGCAGAAGCTGATGGATGCCCAGATGCAGCTGTGGAACAGCTACACCCAGCTCTGGCAGAACACCTGGGCCAAGATCCTGGGCCAGGAAACCCAGCCTGTGGCCCAGCCCAGCCGGACCGACAAGCGCTTCAAGGACAAGGACTGGCAGGAAAATACCATCTTCGACTTCCTCAAGCAGTTCTACCTCATCTCCGCCAACTGGGCGCAGGAGGTGGTGAAGAACGCCGAAGGCGTCGACGAGCACACCAAACGCAAGGCGCGCTTCTATGTCGAGCAGCTGGCCAATGCACTCTCGCCCTCCAACTTCGCGCTGACCAATCCGGAAGTGCTGCGCGCCACGATCAACAGCAACGGCGCCAATCTGATCGAGGGCCTGAAGCACCTCGAAGAGGACATGAGGAATTCGGGCGGGCGGCTGCGCATCAAGCAGACCGACATGAGCGCCTTCGAGATCGGCCGCAACCTCGCCACCACGCCGGGCAAGGTGGTGTTCCGCAACGAGACCTTCGAGCTGATCCAGTATTCGCCCACCACGGCGGAAACGCATGAGTATCCGCTGGTGATCTTCCCGCCGTGGATCAACAAGTTCTACATCCTCGACCTCAACGCCAAGAAGTCCTTCGTCAAGTGGGCGGTGGACCAGGGTCTCACCGTCTTCATCGTCTCCTGGGTGAATGCCAACGAGGCGCAAGGGCGCAAGAGCTTCTCGGACTACATGCGCGAAGGATTCCTCACGGCCATCCAGGCCGCGCAGGACGCCACGGGCGCCGAGAAGGTCAATGTCATCGGCTATTGCATCGGTGGCACGCTGACCGCCGCCTCGCTCGGCTACATGGCCGCGCAGAACGACAACCGGGTAAATGCGGCCACCTTCTTCACAACCCAGGTGGACTTCGAGAAGGCGGGCGATCTCCTCGTATATGTCGACGAGGAACAGGTGAAGTGGATCGAGGACCGCATGTCCGACAAGGGCTACCTGCCCGGCAGCCGCATGGCGGATGCCTTCAACCTGTTGCGCTCCAACGACCTGATCTGGTCCTACGTGGTCAACAATTACATGCTGGGCAAGGACCCGATGCCCTTCGACCTGCTATACTGGAACGCGGATTCCACCCGCATGCCGGCGGGAGTCCACTCCTTCTATCTGCGCGAGTGCTACATGGCCAACAAGCTCTCGCAGGGCAAGATGGTGCTCGACAACGTGCGGGTCGACCTGAAGAAGGTAAAGATCCCGGTCTACAATCTCGCCGCGCGCGAGGATCACATCGCGCCGCTCGCTTCGGTCTTCCGGGTCGGCAAGTTCATGGGCGGTCCAACCCGGCTGGTGGTCGCCGGATCGGGACACATCGCCGGCGTCGTCAATCCGCCCGAGGCGAACAAGTATCAGTACTGGACCAATGACAAGCCGGCGGCGAGCCTCGATGACTGGCTGAAGGGCGCAACCGAGCATGCCGGCTCCTGGTGGCCCGACTGGAAAGCCTGGATTACCGCACGCTCGGGCAATCTGGTTCCGGCCCCCTTGCCCGGCAGCGGCAAGTTGAAGGTGATCGAGGATGCACCCGGAAGCTATGTGCGAGTCCGCGCCGAGTAGGCGCCCCGCCTTGACCCGGATCAAAAGCCACGAGAGCGCCTCGTGCGATAGGAGCAAGATGCGAACCATTCTCACTCTCGCCTTACTGCTCATGGCCGGCCCGGCCCTTGCCCAGCAATCGACGCTGGCCGAAGGGCGCAGGCTGTCCGAGATCAACTGCACCAAGTGCCACAGCATCGAAATCGAGGGCGAGAGTCCGCTGACCGATGCTCCGCCCTTCCGGGAACTGGCGAAGAACTACGATCCCGAGGAACTGACCGACGGCTTCATGGAGGGCCTGGCGGTACGCCATCCGCTCATGCCCGACTGGGACGTGACCGAGGACCAGGCTCAGGCGCTGACCGACTACATCATGAGCCTGAAGGGGTCCGAGGCGAAGACCGGCGACACCCCTGCCCTCGTCGGCTATGAGCTGCTGCGCGAGAACTGCGCCCGTTGCCACGCGCTGGATGCAACCAGCATCAGCCCGCTTGCAGCGGCACCACCCTTCCGCGACGTGGTGAAGAAGTATGATCCCTCGGCTCTGGAAGAAGCGCTGGCCGAAGGCATCGTCACCGGCCACAACGAGATGCCGGAGTTCGCCTTCGCGCCGGACCAGATCACCGCGATCATCGCCTATCTGGATACGCTCAAGCAGCCTTGAAGGCAGGCAAGGCGGACGGTTTCAGTCAAGCCCGATCTTCACACCTTCGCCAAGAAGCTCGGAGAGGTAACGTTTCTGGCTCGCGAGTTCCATTGCCAGGACCGTGAAACCCGACTTCTTGAAGCCGTATGGGCTATTGGTGATGTCGGCAGAGACGATGCGACCCGACAGTGCAAGCAGCAACAGGTCCAGAATGGCATCGCTGTTGCGTCTGAACACGTCGCCTTCGTCCACGCTGCGAAGATGTATTGGATTGCCATCCACCGAGAGATCCTTGGCAAAAGAGTGTATCTCCTTGCCGGGCAGTGACGCCCGGAACTGGTCGAGGACCTGCTGATTGTCAGTTGCCAGGAACACCTTTGCCATCTTGGCTGCGGCGAGGCGTTCAATGATCGGGTGGTAGTCCGACTGATAGTCCGTATGCCGGATGTGCACGCCAAGATAGGGCCCTCCGATCTTGCCGAATCGCGCGAGGAGTTCCCGCGTCAAATGGGGCTGAAGCCGGAGGCGCATGAAGACGGACACGGCATTAGGCCGTCTGCTCGACTGCTGGTGCACCAGGAGTTCCTGCGGATAATCCTGAGCGAAGTCGAAGGTGAGCAGCTCTCCTGTCTGGCTTTCGACATGCTGCTGGCGGGCAACGTCCAGATACGACACATAGGACGAGACCCGGCCCTTAAGGCACGCCGGATAGACCTCAGCGTGATCGAGAACGGAGCGAAGCTCGCTTGCGCTCAGGATGAGACGCGTTTGCCGCGAGATGAAGTAACGGTCGAACTCGTCACCATAGCTGTCGGAACCAAACTTCGTATCCACAATGACGGAGCGGTCCGTCATCTCGGCATGGCGGCAGCATCTTTCGATTTGCGACAGCATGTCATTGAGACCGCCCCGCGGCCTGCATAGCAGCATGCGCCTAGAGAGAGCATTCAATGGCATAGCTTCCGGAGTTGCTTGGTGGAACCCACTTCAGGTGCACGTCCTTAGCCCATGTCGCCACGAAAAGCGATCAGCACCGCGATGTGGGGTCTTGACCAACCGGTGATATAGGAATACATTCTCGACATGTCAATGGAGCCTTTTGTTGCAAATGACCGAGACCAGAGCTTCCAGTCCTTGAAGACCTGTGCACAAACGGAAAGGGCACCTGCGATCGCTCGCAGATGCCCCGGATTGCGTCGGCGAATGCCGCGGCGCTTAGCGCTTCGAGAACTGGAAGCTGCGGCGGGCCTTGGCCCGGCCATACTTCTTGCGCTCGACCGCGCGGCTGTCGCGGGTCAGGAACCCGGCCTTCTTGAGCACGCCACGAAGTTCGGGCTCGAAGTGGGTCATGGCACGCGACAGGCCGTGGCGTACCGCGCCGGCCTGACCGGACAGGCCGCCGCCGGTAACAGTGCATTCCACGTCGAACTGCGTGGCGCGATTGGCCAGCACCAGCGGCTGCTGCACCAGCATGCGGAGCACCGGGCGGGCGAAGTAGGTTTCGATCGCCTTGCCGTTGACGGTGATCTTGCCCGAGCCGCGCTTGACCCAGACGCGCGAGATGGCGTTCTTGCGGCGGCCGGTGGCATAGGCGCGGCCCTTGGCATCGAGCTTGGGCTTGGCGGGCGCGGCAGCGGCCGCCTGGGCGGCGCCGGCAATGCCCATGGCCTTGCCGAGGTCGGCGAGAGTTGTCTGTTCAGCCATGTCTTATCCCCTCACCGCGTTCTTCGGGTTCATCGCCCGGATGTCGAGCTTCTTCGGGTTCTGGGCCTCGTGCGGATGCGCGGCGCCCTTGTAGATGCGCAGATGAGTCATCTGCTGGCGCTTCAGCGGCCCTCCGGGCAGCATGCGCTTGACGGCCTGCTCGAGCACGCGCTCCGGGTGTGCGCCTTCCAGGATCTTGCCCGCCTTGCGTTCCTTGATGCCGCCAGGAAAGCCGGTGTGCCAATAATAGGTCTTCTGCTGGTTCTTGCGTCCGGTCAGAACGATCTTCTCGGCATTGATGACGACGATGTGGTCGCCGCAGTCCATGTGGGGCGTGAAGGTGGGCTTGTGCTTGCCACGCAGGCGGTTGGCGATGATGGCGGCTGCGCGGCCGACGATCAGACCTTCTGCATCGATCAGCACCCAGTCTTTCACGATGTCCTTGGCTTTCGCCGTATAGGTTGTCATCTGAGGTGTCTCTGGTGTTGTGGTTCAAAGGAAAAGGCGCCGGAGGCAAGCCCGCGGCACCCGTTTCAGTGGCCGCTGGATAGACTTCCGGATGAACCTTGTCAAGAAAAACAGCCAAAACACACAAGAAATTGGCTGCGGTATCATAATACCTCATTCAACCACCGCAATCCCGATGCTCCTCCGCGGCAGGGCCGCAATGCCCCTTCCGTGACGTCCCGCCTTGCCCTAGTGTCGACGCAGCGCCAAGGACGCCCTCGCATGCGTGTGTTCGTGTTTCTGCTCGTGAGCCTTGTCTCCGCCGCCGCCGTGCAGGCCTCGGTGGCGAGCGGCTCTGGCACGGCAGACATCCTTGCACAGGCTGGGACGCCCCTTGCCCCTCCCCCGCTGCCGGATACCGGCAGCGACCTCACCACGCCCGATCCCAATGCCTCCGAAGACGACGGCAGCTCGCCCGACAACCTCAGCATCGGCGACATCCCGGTGATCGAGACGATGGAGATCACCCCGGAAATCGCCAGGAAGGCGCTGGATGTCTATTTTCTGGCAACCGAAAAATACGAGGCGGCCGACCTCGAGGCCTACGACAACCTCCAGGATTTCGTCGACCAGAATCCGGCCGGCAAGAACTTCGAGGCTGACGTGAAGGCCGCCGGCTTCGCCAACGTGATGGAATGGAACACGGCCTTCACCGCTGTCGGCTTCGCCTACGCCGCCATCGTCGACGATCAGACCAGCGATATCGAGGCGCAGATTGCCGATCTCGAGGCGGACACCGAAATCGCCACCGACATGAAGGACCGCATGATCGCCTCGCTCCGGGCCATGATCCCCTCCGACAACAACAAGAAGGTCATCGAGGATCTGCTCGACGATCCGGTCTATGGCGACAAGCTCAAGCAGCTCGACCTCGTAGAAGAATGACCGGTTTGATTGACGCCCAGAACAGCAGCGGCGTGCTGCGCGTGACGCTGAATGATCCTTCCACGCGCAACAGCCTCTCGGAGGCCATGATGGCGGGCCTCGTGGCCGTCCTTGCCAGCGCGGCAACCGACCACGACGTGCGCGCCGTTGTTCTGGCCGCAACAGGCCCGGCCTTTTCCTCCGGCCACAATCTCAAGGAAATCACGGCGCACCGCAAGGATGCGGACGGCGGTGCTGCCTATTTCGCGAAACTCTTCGATCAGTGTGCGGCGCTGATGATGGCGATCGTCCGGCACCCGAAGCCGGTGATTGCCGAGGTCAATGGACTGGCCAGCGCCGCAGGGTGCCAGCTGGTGGCCTCGTGCGATCTTGCCTATGCCGCGGACACCGCCAGCTTCTGCACGCCCGGAGTCAACATCGGATTGTTCTGCTCCACTCCCATGGTGGCGCTCTCGCGCAATGTCGCGCCCAAGCATGCCATGGAGATGCTGCTCACCGGCGATGTCATCGGCGCGCGCCAGGCCCAGGCGATCGGCCTCATCAACCAGGCGGTTCCGGCCAATGAGCTGGGCGAGGTCGTCGCGTCCGTCGCCATGAAGATCGCCGCGAAGTCCATGGCGACGGTCAAGACCGGCAAGCAGGCCTTCTATCGCCAACTCGACCTCCCGCTTGACGAAGCCTATGCCTATACGGCGCGCGTCATGACCGAGAACCTGCTGACCCGCGATGCGGAGGAAGGCATTGCCGCCTTCATCGCCAAGCGCCCGCCGCAGTGGACCGACACGGAATGACGCCGCGCATCAATCTTGTTACCCTTGGCGTCGCCGACGTTGCTGCCTCCAGGGCCTTTTACGAAAGGTTGGGCTTGAAGGCATCATCCGCCGGCAATGACAACATCACCTTCTTCGACATGAACGGCGTGGTGCTGGCCCTGTTCAGTCATGCGGCCCTGGCCGATGACGCAGCCATGGCCGCGGGTGAGCCGCCGGTATTTCGCGGCGTGACCATGGCCTGGAATGCCGAGAGCGAGGCATCGGTCGACGCCATCTTCGAACACGCCCGCGGGGCTGGCGCGAAGATCGTCAAGCCGCCGCACAAGGTGTTCTGGGGCGGCTATTCCGGATACTTCGCCGATCCCGATGGACATCTCTGGGAGGTGGCCCACAACCCCTTCTTCCCCATCGATGCATCCGGACGAATCCAGCTGCCATGAACCACGACAGTTACGCGCCCGACTATATCCGCGGCATCCTGCAGTCGGTGAAGACCATCGCGCTGGTCGGGGCCTCGGCGAATGAGGTGCGCCCGTCCTATTTCGTGATGAAGTACCTGCTCGACAAGGGCTACGACGTCATCCCGGTCAATCCGGGTCTCGCCGGACAAACGCTTCTCGGACAGACCGTCTATGCCGCGCTGAAGGACATACCGAAGCCCGTCGACATGGTCGACATCTTCCGCAACTCCGAGGCTGCCGGACCCATCACCGACGAGGCCCTGTCGCTTTCGCCGCGCCCAAAGGTGATCTGGATGCAGCTGTCGGTACGCAACGATGATGCGGCGTCGCGGGCGGAGGCCGAAGGAGTCCAGGTCGTCATGGACCGGTGCCCGAAGATGGAATACGGCAAGCTGTCCGGCGAATGGGCCTGGGTCGGAGGAAACTCCGGGGTCATCTCGTCGCGCAAGCAGACCTTGCACGAGAGCGGCAAGCTCCAGAGCCTGGGACTGGGTCCGAAGACGTACTGACGCACCGGCTTGCGAGAATCCCTGGCATGGTTCAGCGTGAAAGGATGAGTTAGGTTCGGGAGGCTCTCACATGAACAGTGCCGCGCATGCTCGCTACTCAACCGGTGCCATCGTCCTGCACTGGGTCACCGCCCTGCTCGTCATCTTCATGATCGTCTTCGGCGAAGAGCTGGTCGAAGGCGCGGAGCACGACGCCGCTGCCGGAACCTTCCTCCCCTCCATTCATGTCAGCGTCGGCGTCACGATCCTGGTGCTGACGCTCCTGCGCCTCGGCTGGCGGCTCGGCCATGCGCCGCCGCCCTACCCGGCCGGCATGAAGGCCTGGGAACTTATCCTGGCCAAGTTCACCCACCTGCTGTTCTACGTGCTCCTGATCGCCGTCCCGCTCACCGGCTGGCTTGCCTTCGCCGACTGGGTCCGCGAGGAACCGGCCATGTCCGCCGTCCGTGTCTTCGGTCTCTTCGCGCTGCCCACAGCGCCGCTCCTCGGCGGCGAAGTGAAGGAACTTCACGAGATCGGCAGCAACGCCATGATGGTCCTGGTCATCCTGCATGTGCTGGCCGCCCTGAAGCACCAGTTCGTTGACGGCGACGGCGTGTTCAAGCGCATACTTCCGCACTGACATCTCGGCAATTGTCGTTTCCGGCGGCGCGGGCTAAGGTCCCGCCCCGCACAACGAATGGGAGACGATAATGGCAGACAAGACCCCCGGCTTCGACACGCTGGCGCTTCACGCGGGCGCGGCTCCGGACCCCGCAACGGGCGCACGCATCACGCCGATCTACCAGACCACCGCATTCGTCTTCCAGGACGTGAAGCACGCCGCCGACCTCTTCGCTCTCCGCGCCTTCGGCAATATCTACACCCGAATCATGAACCCGACGCAGTCGGTGCTCGAGGCCAAGGTCGCGGCCCTCGAAGGCGGCACGGCAGCGCTGGCCGTTGCTTCCGGCCATGCGGCCCAGCTTCTCGTCTTCCATACCATCATGCAGCCGGGTGACGAGTTCGTGGCTGTACGCCAGCTCTATGGCGGTTCGATCAACCAGTTCAGCCACGCCTTCAAGTCCTTCGGCTGGCATGTCGTCTGGGCCGATGCCGAGGATCTCTCCTCCATCGAGAAGGCGCTGTCGCCAAAAACCAAGGCCATCTTCATCGAGTCGATCGCCAATCCGGGCGGTCTCATCACCGACATCGCCGGCATCGCCAAGATCGCGCAGAAGGCCGGCGTGCCGCTGAGCGTCGACAACACGCTGGCCACGCCCTACCTCTGCAAGCCGATTGAACATGGCGCCAACATCGTGCTGCATTCGCTCACCAAGTTCATGGGTGGCCACGGCAACTCGATGGGTGGCGTGATCGTGGATGCCGGTAACTTCGACTGGTCGAAGAGCGGCCGCTATCCGCTGCTGTCGGAGCCCAACGGCTCATACCATGGCCTGCGCCTGCATGAGACCTTCGGCAACATCGCCTTTGCCATCGCCTGCCGCGTGCTTGGCCTTCGCGATCTGGGACCAGCCATTGCACCGATGAACGCCTTCCTGATCCTCACTGGCATGGAGACGCTCTCGCTGCGCATACAACGCCACTGCGACAACGCGCTGAAGGTGGCGCAATGGCTGAAGAAACAGCCGCAGGTAGCCTGGGTGAACTATGCCGCCCTGCCCGACGACAAGCATCACGCGCTGTTCAAGAAGTATTGTCCGCGCGGCGCTGGCGCGGTCTTCACCTTCGGCCTGAAGGGCGGCCACGAGGCGGGCGTGAAGGCGGTATCGTCGGTGAAGCTGTTCTCGCATCTCGCCAATATCGGCGACACGCGCTCGCTGATCATTCACCCGGCCTCGACCACCCACAGCCAGCTGTCGAAGGATCAGCTCAAGCTTGCAGGCGCATCGCCCGACGTGATCCGCCTCTCGGTCGGCATCGAGGATGTCGACGACATCATCGCGGATCT
This sequence comes from Alphaproteobacteria bacterium, assembly GCA_026400595.1. Classification (GTDB taxonomy): domain Bacteria; phylum Pseudomonadota; class Alphaproteobacteria; order Rhizobiales; family Aestuariivirgaceae; genus Aestuariivirga. Next base: position 9,314 of record JAPLOT010000269.1, read on the forward strand.
TGCCCAGGCGATTGCCTGAGCAAAGCGTCGAGGTTCCACAGGGCGGCGGCGAGGACGATCAGCGCCCCGCCCTGGTGGACCAGCCCCAGCCAGAGCGGCACCTGCCAGAGCAGGGTCCAGATGCCGAACACCACTTGCAGGAGCACGGCCGCCAGCAGCAGCGCGGCCGTTTGCGTCCTTGTGGCAACTGCGTAGGCCACCACCGCCAGCGTGATCACATAGGCGAGAAGCCGGTGGTTGAACTGCACCGTCATCGCGTTCTCGAACAGGTTGCGCCAGCCTGGCTCCATGATCATCAGCCCCGGCGGCACGAGGGCACCGTCCATGAGCGGCCAGGTGTTGTAGCCCATGCCGGCATCGAGACCCGCGACAAAACCTCCGGCAGCGACCTGCAGCAGGATGAGTGCAACCAGAGCAAGGGCGGCCCACTCCATCCCGCGCCGGGGTGCATGGCGCTTGCCGCCAAGGCCGATGGCCACCCAGAGGATCGCGGCGAAGATCACGGTCGCGAGCGTCAGGTGGGCGGAAAGCCGGTACTGGCTGACATCGACGCGGTCCACGAGGCCGGAGGACACCATGTACCATCCCAGCGCGCCCTGCAGCCCGCCCAGAACGAACAGCACGCCGCAGCGCCAGGTCGTTCCCCGCGACAGGCGTCCAGTCAGCGCAAAGAAGGCAAAGGGAACGAAGAAGACCAGCCCGATGATGCGGCCAAGAAAGCGATGCGCCCACTCCCACCAATAGATGAACTTGAAGTCCTCGAGGGACATGCCCTTGTTGATCAGCTGATACTCGGGGATCTGCCGATACTTCTCGAGGGCCTGCAGCCAGTCGGCCTCGGTCAGGGGCGGAATGGCTCCAAGGATCGGCTGCCATTCGGTGATCGACAGGCCGCTGTCGGTCAGGCGCGTGGCGCCGCCCACGATCACCATGCAGAAGATCAGGAAGGCGCTGAAATAGAGCCAGAACCGGACCACGGGGAGCGCGGCGCGCTGACGGGCGTCGAGGAGGAGCATGGTGGAGCCCAATAGACGCGGACCCCGGCCCCTTCAAGGGATGAAGCGCCGCATGCCCTTGCGCCGGGCGTGGCGGCAGACTAGGTGACGCCCATGCGCCAGCGTACCCGCAAAGCCATCGGCACCGTTGCCACAGTCCTCTTCCTGA
>JAPLOT010000095.1 GCA_026400595.1 Alphaproteobacteria bacterium
GCCGTCGACATGGCGGAGGAGGGGCTGATCTCCAGGGCCGACGCGGTCCGCCGCATCGATCCGTCCTCGCTTGACCAGCTGCTTCATCCCACCCTCGATCCCGGCGCCAAGCGCGAGGTGATCGCCACCGGGCTTCCGGCCTCGCCGGGTGCGGCCTCCGGCGAGATCGTCTTTGACGCCGACGAGGCCGAGCGCGCCAAGGCGCTGGGCCGCAAGGTGATCCTGGTGCGCCTCGAGACCAGCCCCGAAGACATCCACGGCATGCATGCGGCCGAAGGCATCCTCACCGCCCGCGGCGGCATGACCTCGCATGCGGCGGTGGTGGCGCGCGGCATGGGCAAGCCCTGCGTCTCGGGCGCCGGCGGCATCCGCATCGATCATGCCGCTGGCACGCTGAGTTCGGCCGGCATCACGCTGAAGAAGGGCGAGATCCTGACCATCGACGGGTCAACCGGGCAGGTGATCCGCGGCGAGGTGCCGACCATCAAGCCGGCGCTGTCGGGCGATTTCGCGACCCTGATGTCATGGGCCGACGGACTGCGCCGGATGAAGGTGAGGGCCAATGCCGAGACCCCGCTGGACGCCCGCACGGCGCGGGATTTCGGTGCGGAAGGCATCGGCCTGTGCCGCACCGAGCACATGTTCTTCGAGTCCAGCCGCATCCTTGCTGTGCGGGAGATGATCCTTGCCGACAAGCTGGACGCCCGCAAGGCCGCCTTGGCCAAGCTCCTGCCCATGCAGCGCCAGGACTTCATCGAGATCTTCGAGATCATGGCCGGCCTGCCGGTGACCATCCGCCTGCTCGATCCCCCGCTGCACGAATTCCTGCCGCATGCCGACCACGAGATCGAGGAAGTGGCAGACCAGATGAACGCCAATCCCGATATCCTGCGCAGCCGGGTGGCGGAACTGGACGAATTCAATCCCATGCTCGGCCACCGCGGCGTACGGCTGCTGATCACCTACCCGGAAATTGCCGAGATGCAGACGCGGGCCATCTTCGAGGCAGCGACCGAAGTGGCCCGGAAGTCCGGAAAGGCACCGATTCCCGAGGTCATGGTTCCGCTGGTGGCCAGCAAGGCCGAGCTGGACACGGTGTGCCAGCGCATCGTGAAGGTGGCCGAGGACGTGGCGCGCGAAACCGGCGTTGCCATCGCCTATCAGGTCGGCACCATGATCGAACAGCCGCGGGCTGCGTTGCGGGCCGGCGAGATCGCCGAATCTGCGGAGTTCTTCTCGTTCGGCACCAATGACCTGACGCAGACCACCTTCGGAATCAGCCGCGACGACGCCGCGCGCTTCATCGGAGAATACACCGCCAAGGGCATCTTCAAGGCCGATCCCTTCATGACGCTCGATATCGAGGGCGTCGGCGAGCTGGTGAGCATGGCGGCCGAACGTGGGCGCAAGGTCCGGCCGGACATCAAGCTGGGCATCTGCGGCGAGCATGGCGGCGATCCGGCCTCGATCGCCTTCTGCGAGAAGACCGGGCTGGACTATGTTTCCTGCTCGCCCTTCCGGGTGCCCATCGCACGCCTCGCCGCGGCGCAGGCAAGCCTCGAAAAAACCTGAGTGTTTCATATCGAATCAACGGGTTAACCATTTTGTTGCGATGCCACAACGGGGGCGGAAAAACGGCTTCTTTGGGTTGCCCGCATGGTTAACCTATGCTAAACCCGATCCCGGTAAGCTACCGCAGGTTAACAGGACCGCAACCATAGCGGCCAACGGTAAGTCGAGGGGATGTGAAGAGAGTAGGACGCCACCAACGGCCTTCCCGGCCCCCTGTGTTCGAGGATTTCCCGATCGAGGAGCGCCGCAGCGCCGCTCGGGAATATGCCCCGATGGCCTTCGGGGGCGTGTTGCTCGTCGTGTCCTTCGCGCTCGCCGGCCATTACATGGGCAAGAATGCCGTTGCCCATAACGCCTCTCCCGACGACAGCCTGTCGGCCATTGCTTCGCCCAGCACCAATATCGTGGCCAAGGGCTCGTTGCTCACCAACGGCGTATCCTATGCAACCATCAATGCGGAAGCCGTCATCGAAGCGCCCGCCGTGCTCAACACCGGCAAGGGAGACATGGTGACGCTGGAGGTGGCCCCGGCCAAGACAGAGGCTCAGGTCCAGATCGTTCCCGCCGCCGTCAACCTCAAGGACGAGCCGGACGAGGGCAAAAAGGAAGTGCAGCTGGCGCTGACTCCGCCCAAGTCCAAGATCGAACAGTCCTTCAAGCTCAAGCGCAGCGAAAAGCAGAAGGCCGTGGCCCAGCGCCGGGTGCTGCTGGCCGAGGAAAACTGCCTCGCCCGCGCCATTTATTTCGAGGCCCGCTCCGAATCGGAACTGGGCCAGCTCGCGGTGGCCAAGGTCATTCTTAACCGAATGAAGCACCCCGACTATCCAAAGACGATTTGCGGCGTGGTCTACCAGGGCTCCGGATCGCGCAATTCCTGCCAGTTCTCCTTCGCCTGCGACGGCCTGCCGGATGACGTGCGCAGCGCCAAGTCCTGGGCCAATGCCAAGCGGCTGGCCCAGAAGGCGATCGCCGGCGAAGCCAAGGTCGGCGCCATCGGCACCGCCACCAACTACCACGCGGACTACGTGAACCCGCGCTGGGCCAAGAACATGCGCCGGCTGATCAAGATCGGCCGCCACATCTTCTACGAAGGCTGATTTTTCCTAGCTTTGCTTGAATCCGATCGCGCCGGCATTGACCACCAGGGCGGGATCGAGCTTGCCCCTGAAGAAATCCAGGATGTTCTGCGCCGAAACCACGCCCATGCGGGCGGCGCATTCGGCTGTCAGGCCGGCGGCATGCGGGCTGAACGTCACACCCGGATTGCCGAGCAGGGGATCATCGATCGCCGGCGGCTCCCTGGCAAAGACATCAAGGGCCGCGCCGCGGAGCCTGCCGCTGCGCAGGGCGCTGTCCAGCGCCGCTTCATCGACCAGTCCGCCGCGCGCGGCATTGATCAGAATGGCCGAAGGCTTCATCGCGGCCAGTTCCTGCGCACCGATGACCGGGCCGCCAGCGACCAAGGGCACGTGCAGGGACACGAAATCGGCCGCGGCGAGACCCCCGTTCAGACTGACGACCGGCGTCGCGCCCTGGGCCGCAATGGCATCGGCGCTCATGTAGGGGTCATGGGCCAGCACGCGCATGCCGAAGGCACGGGCCAGTTCCGCCACCCGCCGGCCGATGCGGCCGAAGCCGACGAGCAGCAGCGCCTTGCCGTCGAGCTCGATGGTGTCGAACCGGTTGCGGATGTTCCAGCCGCCCTCGCGGGTGGCCCGGTCATGGGCGACCGTGCGGCGGGCGGCCGCCAGCATGAGCATCAGGGTGTGCTCTGCCACGGCGCGGGAATTGACGTCGCCCACAACGGCAAGCGGAATCCCGCGGGAGGTCAGCGCCTTCTCGTCCACCGCGTCGTAGCCCACGCCATGGCGCGAGACGATCTTCAACCGCGGGGCCGCCGCAATGACGGAAGCCGGCATGGGCTGGGTGCGGATCAGGATGGCGTCGGCCTCGGCCACGAAGGGCGCGTAGGACTCGGTCGAGATCTCGTTGACCAGTTGCAGCGTGACGCCCGGCGCCGCGCGAAGAAGCTTCAGTCCATCGTCATGGATCGGGCCGGCCAGCAGGACATGCGGCATGTCAGTAACCGCTCGCAGGCTTTGCCGCTTCCGCCTGCTCGCCGATGGCCTTGCGGGCCGCCGCCACGCTGGCCTGGGCCGCGCCCGCCAGCAGCCGCACGTCATTGGAGATGGTGACAAGGTCGAAACCCCAGCCCACGGCCCGCGCCGCATAGGCGGCAGAGCCGGTGTGGATTCCGGCGCGGATCCCGGCGGCATGGGACCGATCCAGCACATGGCGGATGGCCTCGATCATCTCGGGCTCCTCGCGGTCGAAGCCGGTGGGATACTTGCGGCCAGTGAGGCCAAGGGTGAGATCGGCCGGGCCGATATAGACCCCGTCG
>JAPLOT010000240.1 GCA_026400595.1 Alphaproteobacteria bacterium
GCGCATGCGATCGCCGAAGGGCGTCATTGGGCGCTCCGGATACGGCGCAGGCGCACGTAGAAGGCGCCGCCACCGCCATGCTTGGGATGGGCCGGCTGATAACCGGAAACCAGACTGCGGAATTGCGCTTCGTGCAGCCAGTCCGCCAGCAGGCGGCGCAACCGTCCCTGGCGCTCGTCGGCATGGAAATGCGCCATGCCATGCAGCGTATGACGCGCATAGGGCGAATCACCCTTGCCGGTGATGACCAGCGCGGTGCGCACGCCTTCGGCATGACATTGCGCGAGAAAGCGATAGAGTCGTTCGCGCGCCATCTCGATGCCGCTGCCATGGAGATCGATGCGGCGCTCGATCTCGACGTTGCCCCGCAGAAGCTTCTGGGTCGTGCGCCGGTCGAGGCCGGTGATCGGCGGCGGCTGGTGCGAAAGGTTGCGCGGCACATGAACGTGAGGCGCGGAGATTCGCGCGGCGGCATGATGGGTCTCGGGCGCCACCGCAAGGGTCGGACGGCTGCGGGCCACACGGTTCTGCGCGCGCAGCGGCTTCACCGACTTGGCGACTTCAGTCCAGAGTTCGAAATCAGGGGGCTTGCGGCTCATGGCGTCGCGATCAGGCGGCGAGCCAGCGGCCTGGGCAGAAGCACGATCATGCGGCCGGGGCTCTTCATGTGGCCAGCGCTCCAGGCGGCTGCCGGGCCGGCGCCAAAGAAGACGTCGCCACGGGCGAGGCCGAGAATGGCCGATCCCGTATCCTGGGCGATGAGCAGCCGGCGCAGTGGTTGCTCTCCGTCGGGCGTCGGTTTGGTGGTATCGAGCCAGACCGGCATACCATAGGCCCAGAGGCTGCGATCGACGGCGAGGCTGCGGCCTGGCGTGAGGGGCACCTGCTGCGCGCCCGGAGGGCCAAGCGCCGGATCGCCGGCCGCGATCTCGCGAAAGAAGACGAAGGAACGGTTCTCCCACATGAGGGCGCGGGCTTCCACCGGATGTTGCGCCATCCATGCGCGAATTGACTGCATCGAGAGGTCGGCGCGGGCAATCGCGCCGCGCGCGGCCAGGAGATGACCGATCCCGGTATAGGGAAGCCCCGACTTCAGGCCATAGGCGAGGCGGACAATCTCGCCATCAGCAAGGCGAACCCGGCCCGAGCCCTGGATCTGCATGAAGAAGGCATCGGCCGGATCGCGGAGCCACAGGATCTCGAGGCCGCGTCCGGCAAGCGCTCCCTCCTCGATCTCGCGGCGGGTGAAGTAAGGCCTGGACTGGCCGTCGACGATGCGGCCGTAGCGTACGCCAGCCAATGACGCCTGTGCATCGTCGAAAGCAACAAGGTCGCCGGGCACGGCGTAGAGCGGCGTCTCGAATCCCCGTTCCCTGTGTCGGCGTCCATCCGCTTCGGGTTCGAAGTAACCCGTGAAGAGACCCTCCGGCCGCTGCGGATCGCGAACCTCGAAGGGCTGGAACGCGTCCTCGAAGAAGCCGCGCGCCTCCTTCGCGGCCCTTGCCGCGTCGCAAACCGCGCGCCAATCGTCGCGACGTCCGCCGAACCGGATGTCGCGCTGGAAGGCGCGGCCTTCGTCGCGGATCTCGGCACAGGATCGCCGGAAGCTCGTCAAGGCCGCTGCATGATCATCTTCCGTCCAGCCCGGAAGATCGTCGAAGGTCACCGGATGCAGGGTCTCGCCGGCGCTAGCCGCCATTGGAGCCGCCATGGCCGCCAGGATCGCAGGGGCAAGGGCTGGCCGCCATGTCACGCGGACGCTTCGGTCGCCACCAGTTTCCAGTTGGGATCGCGCGAGGTGGTATCGCGCTCGAAGGTCCAGACATCGGTGTTTTCGCGGATCTCGCGGGGATCGCCGTCGATCACCTCGCCCGACTTCGACAGCGTTGCCGAAATGAGTTCGCTGACGAAGCGCAAGGTGACCCGCGCCTTGCGGCCTTTCAGGCTGGCACCGACGATGCTGGCCTTGTTGATGCCGACGAAACGCTGGTCGATCTTTTCACCGCGCGCTTCGCGCTGATCGATGGCCTGGACGAAGCCCTCGAAGACCTCGCGCGACAGCAGCGGCTTGAGAGCCTGCTTGTCGCCGCGCGCAAAGGATTCGACAATCATCTCGTAGGCCAGCTTGCCGCCTTCGATGAAGTTCTGGGGCGCAAAATTCCCGTCCGCCCCCGCAATCTCTTCCAGGCCCTTGGCGACCGCGCTTCCCTCTTCGGCAAGCCCGTGCCAGACGGGCTTGGCCGGCTCGTCGTCCGGGCGCGGTTTGGCGGCGTCCTCGCCATCCTCACGGGGAAAGCGCAGGACATTGCCATTGGCAGGTTCGGCGGCGGGGCCATCCTTGTTTGGCTTGGAGCCGAAGGGATCGAAGGGCGGACGTTCATTGCCTGTTCGCGTGCCAAGTACCGATCGAAGGCGCCACAGAACAACGGCGGCAACGGCCAGAAGGAGGAGATTGAACGGATCAAAAGCCATCGGTTGGTCCTGGTCATGCAATGAAAACCTGTTGGTGCGGCGCAACAGGCTTGCCTATATATAGGCGAGTCCGCGTCAGGTCCAAGCCGAAAGGGCCGGCGCCAGGGAAATGCACCTTGCGCTTCTTTCCGATCATCTTCTTGGCCGGCTTCTTCCTCGAACTGGCCAGCCTCATCTGGGTGGGAGGCCATATCGGCGTGATCCTCACCATCCTGCTGGTCATGCTGGCCGGTCTTGCCGGCACGACCGTCATCCGCCAGACGGGCATGGGGATCGGCAGCGCCCTGCGCCGGGCCGGCGGACGTTCCGATGTGACCACCATCGATGCGGGGGTGGTCTTCCTGCGCATGATGGCCGGCCTGCTGCTGCTGATCCCGGGTTTCGTGTCCGACGCGGTGGCGCTTCTCGTTCTCCTTCCGCCGGTGACGCGCTGGCTGGCGCAGCGGGTCTTCGCCCCGGTGGATGTCCAGTTCAGGACCTCGACGGGCGAACGATACGGCGGAGGGCCGGTGATCGAAGGCGAGGTGGTGGAGATCGACGGCAGCCTGCCGCGTCCCGCCGACCGCAAGGATGCCGAACCATAGCCTGTCTTGCGACGCAGGGGATGGCGTGTTAGCCATGCCGCGCTGATCAGAGAGGCCATACCATGACGAAAGCCGCAAAACCCGCCGCAAAGAAGGCTGCACCCGCTGCCGCAAAGGCCGCACCGCGCGCGACCAATGGCGAGGGCCGTGCCGCCAAGGTCCAGGCGGCGCCGCCGGCCGAGGACATCCAGATCCAGGCGCCCCAGCCGCAGCCGGGGGCCCAGCCCGCCATGCGGATCCTGGGCCAGTATCTCAAGGATCTCAGCTTCGAGAATCCCAACGCGCCCAAGTCGCTGGCACCGCAGAGCGTACAGCCCGACATCAACATCTCGGTCAACGTCAACGCCCGCAACCTGGCGCCGACCGACTATGAGGTCGAACTGCATCTCGATGCCAAGGCGACGCTGGAGGGCAAGATCGTCTTCGCCGCCGAACTCGTCTATGCCGGCGCGTTCCGGCTGGAAAACTTCCCCCAGAACCTGCTGCATCCCGCGGTCCTCATCGAATGCCCCCGCATGCTGTTTCCCTTCGCCCGGCAGATCCTGGCGGATGCGACGCGCAATGGCGGTTTCCCGCCGCTGATGCTCGATCCGATCGATTTCGCCGGCATGTATCAGAAGCGCCTGCAGCAGGCACCTGCGGCCCAGGCCTAAAGCCCCGATTTCATCCAGAGTGCGCTTTCGCCCAGGCTTTCGATGAAGGCACGGTGCTGCGCACGCTCGGCTTCCGACAGGCGCGGCGGCAGGGCCCGGCTGCGCGGCATCACTGCGGCCGCGCCCGCCGACGGGAGGCGGCGGATCGCCGGTCCGGCCGCGAGCGACAGCGCGGTCTGGCGGCCACCGATCAGTTCGAGATAGACCTCGGCCAGGAGTTCGGAATCGAGCAGCGCGCCGTGCTTGGTGCGTTTGGTATTGTCCACGCCGTAGCGGCGGCACAGCGCATCGAGGCTGTTGGGGCCGGTGGGATGCTTCTGCCGCGCGATCTGCAGCGTGTCGATCACCCGCTCCGGCGGCAGCGGCGGCTTGCGCAGATATGAGAGTTCCGCGTTGATGAAGGCCATGTCGAAGCTGGCATTGTGAATCACCAGAACCGAATCGGCGATGAAGGCCATGAGTTCTTCGGCGATGGCCTCGAAGACCGGCTTGTCCTTCAGGAAGGCCGATGACAGGCCATGCACCGCTTCGGCCTCCGGCGGCATGTCGCGCTCGGGATTGATGTAGACGTGGAAGGTCTTGCCCGTGGCGACATGATTGAAGAGTTCGACCGCCCCGATCTCGACGATGCGATGGCCGGCGGCAGGTTCCAGCCCGGTGGTTTCGGTATCGAGGATGATTTCTCTCATGAGGGTCCGCTGCGCTTCGATTCGATATCTGCCAGAATAGCCGCAACCTGGCGGCGTGCCGCCTCCAGGCCCTGCGAGCTGTCCACAAGATAATCGGCACGCCGCCGCTTTTCCGCATCAGGCACCTGGCGCGCCAGAATGAGCTCAAGCTTCTCCGCCGTCATGCCCGGACGCGCCAGGGCCCGCGCGCGCTGCACCTCCGGCGGAGCCGTCACCACCACGACCCTGTCCACGTCGCTGTCTCGTCCGGTTTCGAACAGGAGGGGAATGTCGAGTACGGCGATGGCCGCGCCCCGCGCGCGACATTCGGCGAGGAACTCCTGCTGACGCGCACGCACCAGTGGATGGACGATGGTCTCGATCCGTGGAAGCAAGCTTTCGTCCCTGGCGATTGCTGCAGAGAGCTGAGCGCGATCCACCTTTCCGTTTCGAATCGCCTCCGGTACGAGCCTGCCCAGCGGCACCACCGCGGCTCCGCCGGCATCGTAGAGCCGGTGAACTTCCGCGTCGGCATCCAGGACGGGAATGCCTTCAGCTGCAAACATGCGCGCCGTCTCGCTCTTGCCCATCGCGATGGAGCCGGTGAGTCCGATGACGATCATGGCCGATAGGTCGGATCGATATCGCGGGCCGTGAGTTCATAGAGTTCACGGGTGACCACGGGCCTGCGGCCGAACCATTTTTCGAAGCCGGGCACAGCCTGATGCAGCAGCATGCCCAGCCCGGTCACCACGGGGTAACCGGCAGCCTGCGCGGCCATCAGAAAGTCGGTGACCAGCGGCGTATAGACAATATCGGCCACGACTGCGCCCGAGGGGAGTGCGGCAAGACTGATGTCCAGCTGTGCCTGACCAGCCATGCCAAGCGAGGTCGTATTGATCAGCAGGCTGGCTTCGGCCAGTTCGACGGACCGGCGATCCCAGCCTACTGGCCTTATGCCGGAACCGAAACGATCGGCGATCGCCTGGGCGCGCGGCAGGGAACGGTTGACGATGCAAAGTTCTGCGACGCCTTCGGCCAGGAGATTGCCAGCGATGGCAGCGGCCGATCCGCCGGCCCCCAGCAGGACGACTTTGCGATTGCGGAGGTTCAGTGCCGGGACAGTCGATTTCAGGTTTGCCAGAAAGCCAAGGCCATCCGTGCTTGTCCCGTAGAGCGTTCCATTCTCGACATAGACCGTGTTGAGGCTGCCGAGGCGCCGGGTCTGTTCGTCCGCCACCTTGACCAGTCTGAAGACCTCTTCCTTGTGCGGCATGGTCACGTTGCAGCCGGCAAAGCCATTGGCTCTCAGTCCCTCGACGAAGGCGCGGAGATTCTGCGGTTCGACCGGGATGCGGGTATAGCTGCCCTCAATGCCATAGGTCTTCAGCCAATAGCCATGAATCAGCGGCGAGCGCGAATGGGCAATGGGCCAGCCGATGACGCAGGCCTTGATCATGATGCGATCTCGTCTTCGCTGCGCAGGAAATCCAGCAGCGGCAGGAGGGGCAGACCGAGGATCACGCTATGATCCCCGGAGATGCGGCTGAAGAGCTGGAGGCCAAGTCCTTCCACCTTATAGCCGCCGACCGTGGTGAGAATGTCCTCACCAAGCTTCGCAATGTATTGATCGAGAAACGCCGGCGACCACTCCCGCATGGTGAGTTCGGCCCTGGCATCATGCCGCCACACGACACTGCCATGGCGAGCACAGCACAGGGCGGAATGAAGGACATGGGTGCGGCCGCGCAGCGCCACGAGCTGCTTGCGGGCATCTGCCTTGTCGATCGGTTTGGCGTAAAGCCTGTGGTCGCAGATCAGCGTCTGATCCGCACCAAGTACCAGCGCATCCGGGCGAAGGCCGGAAACGGCCAGCGCCTTTGCTTCCGCGAGGGCCGGTGCCACATCATCGGGCCGCCACTGGGGATTGGCGGACCGCAGGCGATCTTCATCGACACCGGGGCGTGCCGTCGTGAAGGACACTCCGGCATTCGTCAGCAGCAGCTGCCGCGTGGGACTTGTCGAGGCGAGGATCACTGTCATTTGGACGTCGCGGCTTCGCTTTCGGCGTTGGCGATCAGATTCATGATCGATGCGGCGGTTTCTTCCACCGAGCGCCGGGTGACGTCAATCATCGGCCAATTGTTTTCGGTGCAAAGCGACTTGATGAGGACCATTTCCTGCGTGATGTGCCGCGGATCCGCATAGTCCGTCGTACGCCCCTCATGCAATGAGAGCAGCCTGTTGCGCCGGATTTGCGCGATGCGGTCGGCAGAGGCGATGAGTCCCACGATCAGCTTGTTCTTGAGTTCGAACACCTGCGGCGGAACCGGGATGCCGAGGATCACGGGAATGTTCGCCGCGCGGATGCCACGCTGGGCCAGATAGATGGATGTCGGTGTCTTGGAGGTCCGGCTGATCCCCATGATGATGACATCGGCCTTGTCGAGATCGGCAACGTTCTGGCCATCGTCATGGCTCATGGTGAACTGTAGAGCGTCAATTCGTCGGAAGTATTCGGCATTGAGGACATGCTGGCCGGCAACCTGAGGGGTGGTCTCGGCGTTGAGATATTGCGCGAGGATGTTGATGACCGGATCAAGGATGGAGATACAGGGAAGGCCGAGTCCCTGGCAGCGGTCCTCGAGTTGCTTGCGGAGGTCAGGTGAAATGATGGTGAAGAGCACGATGCCGGGCTGCTGTTCGATCTGGTCGAGAACGCGGCTCAGCTGCTTCGGCGTTCGGATCAGCGCATAGATGTGCTCGATCGGACGATAGGCGGCATATTGCGCGGTGGCAGCGCGCGCGACGGTATTCAGCGTTTCGCCGGTTGCATCCGATATCAGATGAAGGTGGAAGAAGCGATTAGAACCGGGCACGGATATCCACCGACCTGTTTACAACATGTGGGCAAGTCAGGCTGCCTGGGGCGTTAGCCTGTCGGGTGCCCAGGATTGCTTCAGACTTCTCAACACGGCAGAAGAAGACGATCATCGCGAAACTATAGCGGGGAAAACATCTGTTGGGGAAAACTCTGGAAAAGCATCGACAGCCAGCCGATGGCCTCCGTTAACAATTTGTTAAGACAAGTTAAAATTCTCCTAACAGGATTGGCCTCTTTTGACTAAACATTGTCCGATGACGCTTTGTGTGGATTGTTTCTGACAGCCGCGTTATCCCCTGTTCCGGTGGTAAAACTAAAGAAACACTAAGGTTAAGAGACTCTTTTAGTCTCAGTGCAGGTATAGGAATGACGAACCCTCTTCTCGATGTCCTGTCCGGACGTCAGCCCGCCCGCCGGCCCATCTGGTTCATGCGTCAGGCCGGCCGCTATCTTCCGGAGTATCGGAAGGTCAGAGCGGAGGCGGGATCGTTTCTGGATCTCTGCTATACGCCCCGGCTGGCCGCCGAGGTCACTTTGCAGCCCCTGCGCCGCTATGATCTCGATGCGGCCATCCTGTTTGCCGATATTCTCGTTGTGCCCCAGGCCATGGGATTGGGCGTTCGCTTTGCAGAAGGCGAGGGTCCTATCCTTGAAAAGGTAGGCAACGCTGCCGAGGTTGGTCGTCTCAAGCCGCTGTCGTTGTCCACTGAGGTATCCAAGGTCTGCGAGACCGTGAGCCTGCTGCGGAAGGAATTGAGCGCGTCGATCGGATTGATCGGTTTTTGCGGCGGTCCATGGACAGTCGCAAGCTATATGGTTGAGGGTGGTA
>JAPLOT010000570.1 GCA_026400595.1 Alphaproteobacteria bacterium
GTCCGCATCGCGGAGAATGGCTTCATGATAAACACGGTCCGGCCTTTCGATGAAGTCGCGGCAAGGCGGGACGGCTATCGGTTCTTCGGCTTCCTCGGCGCGGAAGCCAAGCAACGCTATCCGGGCGGTATCGTACGGATAAAGCCGACGGACGTCGTCACCGCGGCCAAAGCAGAGAACTACGAAGTTCTCCCAGGCGTCGTGGGACTGTCGCAGCTCGCTGCAAATGGCGACATCGACATCGATGCCGACCGCAGGGCGTGGATCACGCGCAAGATCCGACTACCTGCGGACATGCTCGATCCGACCCGGCTGGACCTTCGGTTGAAGCCCGGTGTTCCGGCGCCCAGCGGCAATCCCGGACGCAGCTGCGTTTTCGACTCGGAAGGCAAGGCCCTCGTCGCCGGCGGCGAGAACTGCACCGACGGGAGTGTGCAGATCATCGTAACTCCCTGAAGCCACGGCTGCGCCTGCCTGCCAGCACGATCACACCGGGTTGCAGAGGCACGCATCGGAAAAGCCTCTCTCGACCTTCAAGCCCGCGCGGCGGCAGCCGTTGCGCCAAGCATTTGGGTGGAAGATCGGGCTGCGGCAATCTGCTTTGCAGCCTTGTTTTGCGGGTTTGGACAATTGCCCTATAGTTGAGCACGATACGGATCAGACAGGGATCAACCCATGCGCTTCATTCAACTCGCTCTCATCGTCATCGGACTGGCCATCGCACCTCTCCAGGCCCAGGCCTGGGGCCTCATCAGCCCGTCGGAAAGCACCATGGCCTTCTCGGCCATGCAGAACGCGGGCCGCACGGCCGACAAGGTGCGGACCATCAAGAAGGTCCCCTCGGTCGGCATCCTCTCGCTGCGCGTACCGATCATGTTCGGCGGAACCAGCTATCCGGAGTATCAGATCTTCGCGTCACGGAACGCCGCCGGCATAAGCAAGCTGCGCCGCGCGCTCTCGGCCAATCCGGTGACGCGCCAGGCTCTTGCAAAGCGCGGCATACCTGTCGGCATCATTGCCGGCGTGCGGGTCTCGTCCAATGGCTCGCTGCGCATCTACGTGCTGGACTAGCGATTATCTCAAGGCACTCCGGCGTCCGTGGGCAGACGAACAGCCTGCCGCGTTGCGCTACTTTCGGGCTCCGTGCGTCATCGAGTGCTTCCAGAAGTCAAACGTTGGCTTGACCAGGAAATTCATGGCGATGCTGATCCGAGGCGTGGACGTTGGATTCGGCTCGACGTAGTGCAGGTAAGCGCCGGGGAAGATGATGAGATCGCCATCCTCGGGCTCTATCCCGATCTCGGGCCGCTGCCAGACATTGTAAGCCAAAGCCATCGGATTCTGGAAATAGATTCCCCCCATATGCACGCCGTCCGCCTGTGTGCGGACGTAGTAGCTTGCAACCCATGGAAAGCCGCCATGACTGTGCGGCGCGTTCCAGCTTCCGCGTTCATTCACATTGGCCCAGCATTCGCCAAGCCTGACAGCGACCGGCTTGGCCTGGGGATAGTAGTCGCCAAGCCCGCCCGACACCACATCGAGGGAGAGCTTGCATAGTTTCTGAACGGCCGTCTCGGGCCATTGTTGCATGTCCTTCGGTTACTGCCAGCCACCCCGCGCGCTGCGGGGACTGTTTGCCAGCGTGCTCCTGCGCTCGAGTATGATGCTTTCGAGATCACGATTGAGTGTCTCGAAGTCGGGCAGCTTCACCCGAAAGATCGGCGTCGAAAAAGGGGTGAGAACTGAGCCCCGCGCGCTGCTTCCTGTCGTCACGTTGTTGCATCCCTCCCGTCCAGGCTATCGGATCACACCAGCGGCCAAAAGCCAAGCCTGGTTCCCAGTAGCGCCATCAGGCCTTTCGCCGCCGCGACTTGGCGAATGTGTCGAAGGCGACCGCGAGTACGATGATCACGCCGATGATGATCTGCTGGATATAGGACGAGACATTCATCAGCACGAGCCCGTTGAGCAGGACGCCGATCAGGATCGTGCCGATCACGGTGCCGAAGATCGAGCCGGCGCCACCGAACAGGCTGGTGCCGCCGATCACCACCGAGGCGATCACGGTCAGCTCATAGCCGGTGCCCGCGACGGCCTCTGCCGAATTCAGGCGGGCGGCCAGCACGAAGGCGCCGAGTCCGGCAAAGAAGCCCATGATCACGTAGACGCTGGTGATGATGCGATTGACGTTGAGGCCGGCCAGGCGCGCCGCCTCGGGATTGCCGCCCACCGCATAGACCTGCCGTCCGTAGCGCGTGTAGCGCAGCACGATGTGGGCGACGACCGCCGCCACCAGGAAGATGATCACCGGCACGGGCACCTGGAAGATGCGGCCCTGGCCCCACCAGGTGAAGTCGGGCTGGAAACCCGAGATCGGACCGCCCGCCGCAAAAAGCAAGGCGGCGCCGCGGAACACCGACATGCCACCCAGCGTCACCACGAAAGGCGGCACCTTGAGCTTGGTGATGGCAAGGCCCTGCAGGTAGCCGCCGACCACCCCGATGCAGATGGCGGCCAGTGCCGCCAGTGGCCAGCCATAGCCGATCGCCTCGTCGCCCACCGTGAAGCGGTCCTGCATGCCGCCCTTGGCGACCGCCGCGGCCACCAGGCCGGCAAAGGCCAGCAGCGATCCGATCGACAGGTCGATCCCAGCCGTGAGGATCACGAAGGTCATGCCGATGGCCAGAAGCCCCACGATGGAGACCTGGCGCATGACGTTGAACAGATTGATCGAGGACAGGAAGCGCGGCTCCATGATGGCGAAGACGGCCATCAGCAGGAGCAGAAAGATCAACGGCGCAAAGCGCGCCAGGAAGGAGAAGGCGTCGAAGCCCTGGTCCGTCTGCTTGGTTGCCGCGTCGGTCATTCCGTCCCCTCGTCAGGCTGCGCGCTGCGACCCGATGGCCATCAGCGTCATGAGTTTCTCCTGGTCGGCATCGGCGCGCATCACTTCGCCCGTCACCCGCCCCTCGCGCATGGTCACGATCCGGTCGGCCAGCGCCAGCACCTCCGGAAGTTCGGAAGAGATCACGATGATGGCGATCCCCTGCTCCGCCATCTTGAACAGGAGGTTGTGCACTTCCACCTTGGCGCCCACGTCGATGCCGCGCGTCGGCTCGTCGACGATCAGCACCTTGGGGCGCAGCGCCAGCCAGCGCGCCAGCACCACTTTCTGCTGGTTGCCGCCCGAGAGATTGCCAACCAGCTGGTCCGGCGAAGCCATGCGGATGTTGAGCAGCTTCCGGTACTCCTCGACCAGCGCGTCTTCCTTGCTGCTACTGATGAAGACGCCCAAGCTGGAAATGCGGTCCTGGGCGGCGATGGACAGGTTGGTGCGGATGGCAAGCGCGAGGAACAGGGCCTGCTGCTTGCGATCTTCCGGCACCAGGCCGATGCCCTGCGCGATGGCGTCGCGCGGTCCGGCGATGCTGACGGTCCGGCCATCGATCAGCACCCGGCCCGAGTCGAAGCGGTCGGCGCCGAAAATGGCCCGCGCGGTCTCGGTGCGTCCCGCGCCGACGAGACCGGCAATGCCGAGGATCTCGCCCTTGTTGACCTTGAAGGACACGTCATGGAG
>JAPLOT010000519.1 GCA_026400595.1 Alphaproteobacteria bacterium
GAGAGAAACTAGGGCTTGAAGCCGATCCTGGCGCAATGCAGCATCACCTCGTCATGGACCGTGCGGGTCCAGACCGGCAGGAGAATGCCAGAGGTGGTCATGTGGAAACACATAAGTCCCGGTTATCATTTCCGGCTCAAACTTGCAACAAATTGACTCGGACGGCAGGTTTAGCTTGCCAGCCCTCCGGAATTGTCATCTTATTGCAATGCAATATGGGATGGGGGATGGCTAGGATTTTCGATGAAATGCAGGGCGAAGGGGGCGCCGTCCGGGACCCTTACGGCCGCATCGAGCAATGGCTCAGGACGCTGGGAAAGAAGGATGTTGCCCATGCCCTGAAGGAGGCCGAGGCCATGTTCCGGCGCCAGGGCATCACTTTCGCGGTCTATGGCGAGAGCGAAGCCTCAGAGCGCCTCATCCCCTTTGACATCATCCCGCGGGTCTTCGCCGCCGCCGAGTGGCGGAAATTGTCTGCCGGGATCGAGCAAAGGGTCCGGGCGCTGAACGCCTTCATCCATGATCTCTATCACCGCCAGGAAATCCTGAGGGCCGGCCGCATCCCGCAGGAGATCATCATCCAGAACGATGCCTTCGTGCCGGAGATGATCGGCGTGAACCCGGCGCGCGGCATCTATGCCCATATCATCGGAATCGATATCGTCCGGGTGAGCGAGAACGAGTTCTATGTCCTCGAGGACAATTGCCGCACGCCTTCCGGCGTGTCCTACATGCTCGAGGACCGCGAGGCGATGATGTATCTCTTCCCGGACCTCTTCGCACGCCATCGCGTGGCACCTGTCGAGAATTACCCCGCCATGCTGCGCAAGACGCTGGAAAGCGTGGCGCCCCCCGCCTGCAAGGGCGAGCCCACGGTGGTGATCCTGACACCGGGCATCCACAACTCGGCCTTCTTCGAACACGCCTTCCTGGCCGACGAAATGGGCGTGGAACTCTGCGAGGGCGGCGACCTCTTCGTCTCCGACGGCTATCTCTACATGCGCACGACCCAGGAACCGAAGCGGGTGGATGTCGTGTACCGCCGGATCGACGATGCCTTTCTCGACCCCCTCGCCTTCCGGCCGGACTCGGCCATCGGCGTTCCCGGCATCATCGACCTTTACCGCGCGGGCCGGGTGACGCTTGTCAACGCGCCAGGCACCGGCATTGCCGACTACAAGGCGATCTACACCTACATCCCGGACGTCATCGAGTTCTACACCGGCGAGAAACCGCTGCTGAGGAATGTGCCGACCTGGCGCTGCGCCGACCCCGGCGATTTCGCCTATGTTCTCGACCACCTGCCCGAGTTGGTGGTGAAGGAGGTCCATGGTTCTGGCGGCTACGGCATGCTCGTGGGTCCGACGTCGTCACGCAAGGAAATCGAGACCTTCCGCGCCAAGCTCAAGGCAAAGCCACGCAACTACATCGCCCAGCCGACGCTGGCCTTGTCAGCAGTGCCCACCTTCACCAATTCCGGCGTGGCGCCCCGCCATGTCGATCTCCGGCCTTTCGTGCTCTCCGGCGATCAGGTTCGGATCACGCCGGGCGGACTGACCCGCGTGGCGCTGAAGAAGGGCTCGCTCGTGGTGAACTCCAGCCAGGGGGGTGGCACCAAGGATACATGGGTGCTGGAGGACTGATGCTCGGCAGGACGGCAGCCTCCCTGTTCTGGATGTCGCGCTACATGGAGCGCGCCGAAAACATGGCGCGCCTGCTGGAGGTCGGTTACCGGATCTCGCTCATGCCGGGTGCCGTGGAAGGCCACCGCGACGAATGGCGCTCCACACTGCAGAGTGCAGCCTGCGACCTCACCTACGAGAGCCTGCATGACGACATCACCGCAAAGGATGTCATCCACTTCCTGATCTTCGACGAGCGCAATTCGTCGAGCATCAAGACCTCGATCCGCACCGCGCGCAACAACGCCCGGGCCGTGCGCACCGCGATTACCCGCGACGTGTGGGAGAGCATCAACACGACCTGGAACGAGCTGGCGCAGGTAAAGCCTGCCAGTCTCACCGCCGACCGCCTGCCGGAGTTCCTGCAGTGGATCAAGCAGCGGGTGATGTCGTTCCGCGGCGCCCTGCTCGGCACCATGCTGCGCAATGATACCTATTACTTCAGCCAGGTCGGGAACTTCATCGAGCGCGCCGACAATACGGCGCGCATTCTCGACGTGAAGTACTTCATCCTCCTGCCCAAGCCCACCGACGTGGGAAGCGACCTCGACATGCAGCAATGGGCACAGATCCTGCGCTCGGTCTCGGCGCACCGCTCCTACCGCTGGTTCTACCGCGACAGCAACTACCGGCCGTGGCTGGTCTCCGAGTTCCTCATCCTGCGCGAGGAAATGCCGCGCTCGCTGGTGTTCAGCTATCAGTGGATCAACCTGGCACTGGCCGGCCTGCAATCACTCTACCAGAAGCGCTATCCCTGCCACGAGATGGCCTTCGACACCTACCAGCGCCTCAAGAACGGCAGCATGGACGAGCTCTTCCAGGACGGGCTGCATGAGTTCCTGCAGGACTTCATGGCCAGCAACAACAGGCTGTCGGCGTCCATCGCAACGACTTACAACTTCCCATGACGCCCATGCGCCTCCAGGTCCTGCATGAAACCCACTACGACTACGACACGCCCCTGGCCTACTCCGCCCAGCGCCTGCACCTGACGCCGCTGAATTTCGCTTCGCAGAAGGTGGTCAGCTGGACCATCGCAACGCCGGGCATCGAGGCGGCACTCACCTATCTCGACGGCTTCGGCAACCGTGTGCACCTCGTCACCTGCGAGAACCAGACAGGCCCGGTCAGCATCGTCGCTGCCGGCATCGTCGAGGTCAGCGACACGGCCGGCGTCGTGAGGGGGCTGACCTGTGCAGCCCCCGACGCGGTCTTCCTGCGCCAGACGCGGGCCACCCAGCCCAGCGCGGCCATCGCATCGCTCGCCAGCCGCGTGGCCGGCCAGTACCCCAACACGCTGGAACTCCTGCATGCCCTGATGGGCGAGATCCATGCGCGGGTCGTCTACGAGATCGGCTCGACCCATGCCCATACCACCGGGGCGGAGGCCTTCGCGGAGGGCCGCGGCGTCTGCCAGGACCACGCGCATATCTTCATCGGCGCGGCGCGAAACCTCGGCCTGCCGTCGCGCTATGTGACCGGTTATCTGGTTACAGGCGACGGGGCCTCCTCGACGGCCGCTCATGCCTGGGCCGAGACGCTCGTGCCGAACCTCGGCTGGGTGGGCTTCGACCCCGCCAACTGCAAGTGCCCGACCGATCATTATGTCCGGGTGGCTGGCGGCATCGACGCCGACGGCGTCACCACCATCCGGGGCACCAGGCGCGGCGGGGATACCGAACGGATGAGGGTTGAAGTCCGCGTCGAGATCGCACAACAGTAAGGAGGCGATTCCGCTGGGGCTTACTCGATGACCTATTGCGTGGGACTGTTGCTTGACGAGGGCCTGGTCATGGCCGCCGATACCCGGACCAATGCGGGTGTCGACAATGTCGGCAAGTTCAAGAAACTGCACACCTGGTCGAAGCCGGGCGAGCGCATCTTCGTGCTGCTGACCGCCGGCAATCTGGCCGTCACGCAGGCCGTCGTCAGCATGCTGACCGAAGGGACACAGGAGAAACCGAAGAAGGGCCGCGACAGCCTTTTCACGGTGAAGACCATGTTCCAGGCCGCCCGTCTCGTCGGCCAGGCCATCCGCGACGTGAAGAGGATCGACGGGGAATCGCTTTCCGCCGGAAGCGACGCCTTCGCCGCCAGCTTCATCTTCGCCGGGCAAATCGGCAAGGAGAAGCCGCGGCTCTTCCAGATCTATTCGGCCGGCAACTTCATCGAGGCCACGCCGGATACGCCCTTCTTCCAGATCGGCGAGCACAAGTACGGCAAGCCGATCCTCGATCGCGTCGCCCGCAACGAGATGAAACTGGGGGATGCGGCCAAGATGGTCCTGCTGTCCTTCGACTCCACCCTACGGTCCAACCTGAGCGTTGGCCTGCCCATCGACATGCTGACCTACGAGACGGGTTCGCTCAGGTTCGAGCACGCCAAGCGCATCGGTATCGACGACCCCTATTTCAAGATGCTGTCGTCCGAGTGGTCCAAGGCGCTTCGGACGGCCTTCGCGAACATCGAGCCGTTCGACATCTAGCGAAAGGCGAGTGGCGAGTGGCGAGTGGAGGGGATGTCAGATGCCTGAATGGCAAGAACTAACTGCCATTGGCCATTGGCCATTCGCCCCTAGCCATTCGCTGTGTTCACAAAGGCCGCCTTCATCAGCCGCTGCGTGTAGGGATCCTGCGGATGATCCATCACGTCGTCAGGACTCCCCTGCTCAACCACCACGCCATTCTTCATGACCATGATGTGGTCGGCCATGGCACGGACCACCGCAAGGTCGTGGCTGATGAAGAGATAGGAGAGATTGTTGGCGCTCTGAAGGTCGCGCAGCAGCTCGATGATCTGCTTCTGGACCTGTCGGTCCAGCGCCGAGGTGGGTTCGTCCAGCACCACCACCTTGGGCTTGAGGATGATGGCCCGGGCGATGGCAATGCGTTGACGCTGGCCGCCGGAGAACTCGTGCGGGTAGCGGTTGCGCAGAAGCGGATCGAGCTGGACCTCCTCGAAGGCCCTGGCGGCCCTCAGGTCGCGATCGCGGCGCGAGATCGAGGGCTCGTGCACCAGCAGGCCTTCGGTCACGATCTGGCCCGCCGTCATGCGCGGGCTGAGCGACCCGAAGGGATCCTGCAGGACAATCTGCAGCTCCTTGCGGAGCGGCCGCATGGCTTCCTTGTCGAGCCTGGCGATGTCGCGGCCGTCGAAGCGGATGGCCCCTTCGCTGGGCAGCAGCCGCAAGAGCGCACGCGCCAGAGTCGACTTGCCGGAACCGGACTCGCCAACCACGCCGATGGTCTGCCCCTGGCGCAGCGAGACCGATACGCGGTCGACGGCCTTCAGGACGATGGGAGGCCCGGACAGGAACCCGCCACCGATCTTGAAGGAGACGGTCACGCCGGTGCCGTCGAGAATGCGCGGCGCGGTGGCGGGCGGCGGCGCCTTGCGGCCGGTGGGTTCGGCCTCCAGAAGCGCCCGCGTATAGGGATGCCTGGGATGGGCGAAGAGGGCTGCCGTCTCTCCCTCCTCCACCACCTCGCCGTAGCGCATCACATAGACGCGGTGGGCGATGCGCTTCACGATGTTGAGGTCGTGGGTGATGAAGACCATGCCCATGCCGAGACGCTGCTGCAGGCCCGCCATGAGTTCGAGGATCTCGGCCTGGATGGTCACGTCCAGCGCCGTGGTGGGTTCATCCGCGATCAGCAGGTCCGGATCATTGGCCAGCGCCATGGCGATCATCACGCGCTGCCGCTGGCCGCCCGACATTTCATAGGGATAGGATCCCATGCGGCGCCCGGCCTCGGGAATGTGCACGAGCTTCAGCATCTCGATGGCGCGCGATCGTGCCGCGCCGGCCCCCAGCTTCTGATGATGCATGATCGGTTCCATCAGCTGGTCGCCGATCGTGTAGAGCGGATCAAGCGAGGTCATTGGCTCCTGGAAGATCATGGTGATCTTGCGGCCGCGAATGGTGTTCAGCTCTGCCTTGGGAAGCCCGACGAGGTTGGTGCCGCGATAGGATGCGACCCCCGCCGCCTGGCCGTTGCTGGCGAGAAGGCCCATGGTCGCCATCATCAGCTGGCTCTTGCCCGAGCCAGACTCACCCACGATGGCCACCGTCTCCCCGGCCTTCACATGGAGACCTACGCCCTTGACCGCATCCACGGCGCCATCAAGGGTCGAGAAGCGCACCCGCATGTCCTTGAGCTCGAGGATGGTCTCGGCCATGATCAGCGGTCCTTCGGATCGAGCGCATCGCGCAGGCCATCGCCCACGAAGTTCAGCGCAAACAGCGTCGAGGTCAGGAAGAAGGACGGGAAGAAGAGAAGCCAGTTGGCGCTCGGAATGTTCTTGGCGCCCTGCGAGATGAGCACGCCCCAGCTCGACATGGGCTCCTGCACGCCGAGCCCCAGATAGGACAGGAAGCTCTCGAGGATGATCACCTGCGGCACCAGCAGCGTCATGTAGATGACGACCGGCCCCAGCAGGTTCGGCACGATGTGGCGGAGGAGGATTCCGGTTCGGGTGACACCCAGGGCTTCGGCGGCCTGGACATATTCCTGCCGCCGGATCGACAGCGCCTGGCCACGCACAATCCGCGCCATGTCGAGCCACAGCACCGCACCCACGGCGAGGAACATCAGCACGAAATTGCGCCCGAAGAAGACCACCAGCATGATGACGAAGAAGATGAAGGGCAGCGAATAGAGCACATCGACGATGCGCATCATCACCTCGTCGGTCTTCCCGCCGATGAAGCCCGCCGTCGCGCCGTACAGAACGCCGATGACGACCGCCACCAGCCCGGCCAGGAGTCCGATCGACAGCGAAACCCGGCCGGCGATCAGCGTGCGGGTCAAGAGGTCGCGCCCCGACGTGTCGGTTCCGAAGAAGAAGTGCTGCCTCTCGATGTCGGCGCCCAAGGTCATCCTCAGCCCGTCGGCCGGCTTGTCCACGACCGCGGCATTCTCGAAGACGCTGGAGCGGTCGATGTAGCGGGTCATCCGCTCGTCGATGGGCTTGGCCGAGGACACGGTGATGAGGATCTTGCCCCCCTCTTCCTTCCAGCCGTCGAGTTCGACGCGCGCCCGCTTCACGGCGTCCTTGACCGCCTGGTCGATCATCTCCGGCTTCGGATAGGCCGAGAGGCTGGGCGGCACGCGGTTGTAGTCCTGATAGATGGTATTGAAGGCATGCGGCGTGAACCACGGCCCCGCGATGCAGATCACGGCCATGAAGATCAGGTAGTAGATGCTGATCATGGCCGCCCGATTGGCCCTGAGGCGCCCCCAGGCATCGGCCCAGAGCGAGCGTCCCTGCTGGGCGGGATGCTGAGCGACGTCAGTCATAGCGCACCCGCGGGTCGACCACGGCGTAGAGCACGTCGACGATGAGGTTGAACAGGATGGTGAAGATGGCGATGACCACCACCGTTCCCATCACCAGCGTATAGTCGCGGTTGAGCGCCGCCTCGACGAAATAGCGACCGACGCCTGGAATGGAGAAGATCGTCTCCACGATGATCGAGCCTGTCACCAGGGCCGCGGCGGCCGGACCGCCATAGGAGATGATCGGCAGCAGTGCGCCGCGGAGCGCATGCCGGATGATGATCGCATAGTCGGATAGCCCGAGCGCCCGCGCGGTCCGGATGTGATGCGAGCGCAGCGACTCGATCATGCTGCCGCGCATGAGGCGGGCTACCACCGCGAGCTGCGGCAGCATCAGGGTTAGGACCGGCCCCACCTTGTTGATGAAGGCCCCATCGCCCCAGCCGCCCACGGGGAACCACTTCAGGGTGAGCGCGAAGAAGAGCTGGAACAACGGGGCGATGACGAAGGTGGGGATGGTGCTGCCGGCTGTCGCCGTGGCGATCACCGCATAGTCAGCCGTATGGTTCTGGTAGAGCGCGGCGATGATACCTAGACAGCCTCCGATGAGAAGCGCCAGCACCAGCGCCGAACCGCCCAGCTGCATCGACACCGGCAGCCCCTGCGCGAAGAGTTCGGCGACGGTGAAGTCCGGCAGGTTGTAACTGGGACCGAAATCACCGTGCAGCAGATTCCAGAGATAGAGAAGGTACTGTTTCCAGAGTGGCTGATCGAGGTGATAGACACGCTCGAGATTGGCCTTGATGACGGGATTGAGGCCCTTCTCCTGGTTGAAGGGGCCGCCTGGCGCCACGCGCATCAGGAAGAAGGAGATCGTCACGATCACGAAGAGCGTCGGGACCGCGGTCAGAAAACGTTTGAGAATATAGCGCAGCATGCGCGGACAACCGCCTGGCAAGGACAGGACCGCCCCACGCGTTTACGGCGGAGCGGTCCTGATCGCGTGAGGATTATTCCTTGCTCAGGTAGCGGGTCGGGTGAACGTCCATGACGTTCTCCTCGAAGCCCTTGACCTTGTCGGAGACGAGGTTGTGGTAGCTGTAATACAGAAGCGGTACCACGCAGAGATCGCGCGCCACGCCGATTGCCTCGGCCTGCGAGAGCAGCTTCATGCGCTCTCCCGCGTCCATAGCGGCCGCCGCCTTCGCCATGAGGTCGTCGTACTCCTGGCTGGAGTATTCCGCATAGTTGTTGCCGGTTCCGGTCTTGCAGAGGGCCAGGAAGTTCTCCGGGTCCTTGTAGTCGGCGATCCAGGCGGCGCGGGCGATGTCGAAGTCGCCATGCTGCTCGAGATGGCCATAGTGGGTCTTGGTGTCGGTGTTGAGCAACGTCACCTCGATTCCGAGCGGCTTCAGCTGCTCCTGGATGGCGACCGCAGTGTTCTTGTGGTTCTCCGAGGTGTTGAAGTGAATCTCCATCTTCAGCGGATGATCTGGACCATAGCCCAGCTCGGTCAGCACCTTCTTGGCCTCGTCC
>JAPLOT010000205.1 GCA_026400595.1 Alphaproteobacteria bacterium
GGCGACTCGATGCAGGCCTTCGTGCCCGGATTTCTGGAGTTCTCGCTGGAGAATCTCGGCAAGGAGCAGGAGAAGTTCCGGAGCCAGCTGATGGAAGCCTGGGGGGCCGATCCCTTCAAGGCCATGCAGGATCATGCCCAGCGCAACATGGCGATGTTCAATGACGCCATGAAGATGTTCAATCCCTTCGCTGCCATGGGTGGCATGCCAGGCGCGTCCGGAACCGCGGCCCAGCCGCCCCGGACCGGCCCCGCGCCGGCCCGCGACGACCTGCAGGTCCTCAAGGACCAGCTTGCCGCGATGCAGCAGAAGATCGACACGCTGGCCCAGAAGTAGGCGTCAGCCGGCGGCGCGCCGGGCGGTGTCGCTGACCAGGTCGGCGAAGCTCGGTTCCGCGGCCTTGGCAGGCTTGTGTCCCTTCAGCGCCAGGTCGAGCGCCGAAATCGCATCCCGAAGCTTGCCCAGTTCGCCCGACAGCCCGTGCTCGAAGGATTGCATCACCGTCTCCGCGGTGCCGTCCTTCGGCGTGTCAGCCAAGGTTTCGGACTCCGTGGCGGAGGCTGCCGGCTCGCTGACCGGATTCCACGGTGCGGCGGCCTCTGCGGGTTCGGCCGGCAGGGATGCGAGATCCTCTTCGCGCAGGACCGGCGTCTCCGCGCGCGTGTTGTCCCACTCAATCTCCGAAGGCAGCACGAATGGCGAACGGGCCCCGGCAGCTGCCGCTTCCTTCGCTGCAGGCCAGGGGGCCTGCAGCATGGCTTCGCCAAATAGATTGCCCTGCATGAGGTCAATCCCCCAGTCACGCAGCAGCACGGCATCCTCTTCGGACTCGACCCATTCGGCGACCGTCTGGATACCAAAGGTACGGGCCATGTCGATCAGTGAGCGGACGAAATAGGTGTTGTCGCCGTTGCCGGCGAGGTCGCGGCAGAAGGTGCCGTCGAGCTTGAGCATGTCGATCGGCAGGGCGCGCAGGTTGCGGAAGGAGGTGAAGCCGGCGCCGAAGTCGTCGATGGCGACGCGGCAGCCCAGTTCGCGCAGCTGTTCGACGAAGCGCACGGTCTCGTGGAGATCGCCAAGCGCGACCGTTTCGGTGATTTCGATGGTGAGCCTGTCGGTAACGGCACGATTCGACGCCAGCATCTCGATGATCTGGGGATACCAGCGCGGATCGGTGGCCGTGGTGCCGGAGAGATTGAGAGACAACCGGGCATCGGGATACTTGTGCAGCGATGCCACCACCATCTGCGCCACGGCGCGGTCGATGAGTCGGACCAGTCCCAGCTTCTCGGCGATCGGAATGAGGTGCACGGCGGTGATCACCTCGCCGGCCGAGTCAACCATGCGCAGCAGCGCCTCGTGGAATACCGGCGTGCGGGTCTTTGCCGCGATCACCGGCTGGAAGGCCAGGCGGAACAGGCCTTCGCGCAGGCAGCGTACGGTTTCGGTGGCGCTGCGGGCATTGAGCGCGCGTTCGGAACTGCGCTGTGGCGACGGACGGTAGACCACGTAACCGTCCGACGGGCGCCGTCGCGCTTCGGCCAGCGCTTCCTCGGCCCGGGCCATTGCCGTGTTCGGATCTTCGGCATGCGTGGGCAGGATCAGTGCGCCGATCGACAGCAGCGCCCAGACCGGACCGCGTTCGGTTTCGATCACGCTCTCGCGCGCCACGCTGAGAAAACGCTCCGCGGCGATGGCAAGATCCTCCTCGCCGCAGCTGTTGAGGATCAGGCCGAACTTGCTGCCCGAGTAGCGTCCGATGGCATCGCCAGTGCGGACCACCTGCCGCAGGCGGCGCGCCATGTTGACCACGACCTCGTCGGCCACTTCGAAGCCATAGGCCTCGTTGACCACGGAAAGATTGTTGATGGCGGCAATCAGGAAGGCGCAGACCGTGCCTTCGCGGGCGGCGACCGACATGGCTTCGCCAAGGGCCTCGGACAGGCGGCCACGGTTCATCATGCCGGTGAGCGGATCGCAGTTGCCGAGGAAGCTCAGATGCTGGTCGCGCTGGTGGCGCGCATCGATGCGGCGCACCGTGCCGAAGACTTCGACGGGCCGGCCATCCTTGCCGCCGAACCAGCTGCCGTGATCCTCCAGCCAGAGGCTGGCGCGGCCAAGGCGGCCTTCGGGGCGGAACTTGTATTCGATCTGGAAGGGCACGCCGTCGCCGTCGTCGATGACTGTGGTGCGCATGACCGCATCGTAGCGGCTGGTGAAATTGTCGGGGTCGAGATAGGAGGCAAAGGCGCGGCCGGTGGCAATCTCCCTGGGATCGCAGCCCATGACATCGGCAGCATTGGACGACCAGACGATCTCGTCGGTCTCGATCACCCAGTTGTAGGTAGCGACGCCCGCGGCTTCCATGGCGCGCAGCGCGCTGCCGAGCGGATCAGCGGCCTTCGCAGTGCCGGACCTGAGGTGATTTCCCGAACTATCGCTGCTCACGCGGCCTCCGCAACTGGTACCGGACTCCCGTCCCGGTGATCTGGGGCCAGGGCCTGACCCGGACAGACCTTAGTTGAGCAGGGAAAATCTTTTCTTAACGTCGATCTTCAAATGCCGAGCGCCAGGCCATCCTTGCGCGGGTCCGATCCGCCGATGAGAATCCCGCGGCGATGGTCGATCACGATGGCCTGGCCGCCGCCCAGCGGTTCGGGCGCTGGAACCAGGACATGGCCGCGGTCGCGCAGTCCGGCCTGGGCAGCTTCGGTCACACCACTTTCCGCTAGCACTTCGCCCCCCTTGGGGAAGTAGCGCGGCATGTCGATGGCCGCCTGGGGGTCCATGCCATAGATGTAGCGGTTGACGGCGACGCAGAGGTGACCCATTGGCTGGTAGTCGCCGCCCATCACCCCGAAGCTCATGTCGACGCGTCCGTCCTTGCGGGCCATGGCCGGAATGATGGTGTGCAACGGCCGCTTCGCCGGGCCGATGCAGTTGGGATGGCCGGGATCGGCCACGAAGCAGGCGCCCCGGTTCTGCAGGCTGATGCCGGTTGCCGGCGTGACGATGGCCGATCCGAAGCCGTAATAGATCGAGTTGATGAAGGAGACGGCCAGCCGGTTGCGGTCGACGACACTGAGATAGATGGTGTCCGACTGGCGCATGGCGGTCCGGATATCGAGCGCCCGCTTCATGTCGATCATGCCGGCCAGCCTTGCGGCCATACCGGGGCTGAGAAGCTCTGCCACCGGCACTTCGGCGAAGTCCGGATCGGCAATGTGGCGATTGCGCAGTTCCCAGGCCAGCTTCATCGCCTCGATCTCGATGTGCATGCGATCGGGCGAATCCGGCTCGTGCCGCGCGAGGCCGAAGTGGGACACGACATTGAGTGCGATGAGGGCGGTCAGACCCTGGCCGCTGGGTGGAATTTCAAGCACTTCGTGCCCGGCGAAGCCGGTGGAAATGGGCTCCACCCAGGTCGAGGTATGGCTGGAGAAGTCCGCAAGCGTCAGCAGCGATCCCATGGCGCGGACATGGCCGACGATGTCGGCGGCGATCGGCCCCGCATAGAAGGCGTCGCGGCCCTCCCGGGCGATGAGCCGCAGTGTCCGGGCCAGGGCCGGATAGGCGACGACGTCGCCCTCCTGTGGCGCCAGTCCATTCCTCAGGTAGTGCTGCTGACCCCCGGCGTCGGCCAGGAGATCCGGCGCATCTTCAGGCCAGTCCAGGGCGACGCGCGGGGTGACGGGGGTTCCGGCTTTGGCCATACCGATGGCGGGCGCCAGGCAATCGGCGAGCGACATGGTGCCGTAGGCCCTGAGCAGTTGGTCCCAGCCGTCGATGGCGCCTGGAACGGTGATGGCATGAATGCTGCGGGGTGCGATGCGGGTGAGGCCTGAGGCCCTGAGCCAGTCGGCATCGGCGGCCCGGGCCGACCGCCCGGAGGCGTTCAGGCCCTGCACCTTGCCATCCGGCGTGCCGATGAGGGCAAAGCAGTCCCCGCCGATTCCGGTCATGGCCGGTTCGACGACGCAGAGCACCGCCGACGCTGTAACCGCGGCATCTACCGCATTGCCTCCTGCTTTGAGGCATTCCGCCGCGGCCAGCGTGGCCATCGGGGCAGAGGTCGCGGCCATGCCGGACGTCGAATAGGCGGTGGAGCGTCCGGGTCGGTCGAAAGCACGCATGAAAGGGCCTGTCAAAGACTGGGGTTATGGATTGGTCATTGCCTTTTCCTGCCCTTTCGGCGCAAGATTGGCTGATATTGGTCTGAATTGGTTGTGATTGGGCGTCGAAAACGGCGTGATCATGTCGGTTGGAACGCTGCGCAGCCTGTCGAGACTATGTTACGCCCCGCCCCAATTCAAACACCAATGAGGAGCCACCCCACATGTCCACGGTGAAGAGCGATATCGAAATCGCCCGCGAAGCCAAGATGAAGCCGATCATGGAAATCGGACGGGGTCTCGGCATTCCGGAGAAGGACCTCATTCCCTACGGCCACACCAAGGCCAAGGTGTCGCTCGACTACATCGACAGCCTGAAGTCCAAGAAGGACGGCAAGCTCATCCTGGTGACCGCCATCAATCCCACGCCGGCAGGCGAAGGCAAGACCACCACCACCGTGGGTCTCGGCGACGGCCTCAACCGCATCGGCAAGAAGGCCATGATCGCATTGCGCGAGCCCTCGCTCGGCCCCTGCTTCGGCATGAAGGGCGGCGCCGCCGGCGGCGGCTATGCCCAGATCGTGCCGATGGAGGACATCAACCTGCACTTCACTGGCGACTTCCACGCCATCACCTCGGCGCACAACCTGCTCTCGGCGATGATCGACAACCACATCTACTGGGGCAACGAACTCGGCATCGACACCCGCCGCGTCGCCTGGCGCCGCGTCATGGACATGAACGACCGTGCGCTGCGCGAGATCGTCTGTTCGCTGGGCGGCGTGGCCAATGGCTTCCCGCGCGAGGCAGGCTTCGACATCACGGTGGCCTCCGAGATCATGGCCATTCTCTGCCTGTCGACCTCGATCGCCGACCTCGAGCGCCGCATGGGCCAGATTGTCGTGGCCGCCAAGCGCGACAAGGGCCAGGTCCTGGCCAAGGACATCAAGGCGCCGGGCGCCATGACGGTGCTGCTCAAGGACGCGCTGATGCCCAACCTGGTGCAGACGCTGGAGAACAATCCGGCCTTCGTGCATGGCGGCCCCTTCGCCAACATCGCGCATGGCTGCAACTCGGTGATGGCGACCAAGACGGCGCTCAAGCTCGCCGACTATGTCGTGACGGAGGCCGGTTTCGGCGCCGACCTCGGCGCCGAGAAGTTCTTCGACATCAAGTGCCGCAAGGCGGGACTGACGCCGGCGGCAACCGTCATCGTCGCGACCGTCCGTGCACTGAAGATGCACGGCGGCGTGGCCAAGGACGATCTCAAGAAGGAGAATGTCGAGGCGCTGAAGAAGGGCCTCGCCAATCTCGGGCGTCACATCGAGAACGTGAAGAAGTTCGGCGTGCCGATCGCGGTGGCGATCAACCACTTCATTTCCGACACCGAGGCCGAGGTCGAGGCGGTGCGCGAATACTGCAAGGGCCACGGCGTGGAAGCCTTCAAGTGCACACACTGGGGCGAGGGCGGCAAGGGCATCGAAGGCCTGGCCAAGCACGTGGCGGAGCTCGCGGACAAGGGCGCCTCGCAATTCAAGCCGATCTACGACGAGAGCCTCTCGCTGTGGGACAAGGTCAGGACCATCGCCAAGGAAATCTACCGGGCGGACGACATCGTGGCCGACAAATCGGTGCGCGACCAGCTCAAGGCCTTCGAGGCCCAGGGCTATGGCAAGTTCCCGATCTGCATGGCCAAGACACAGTATTCCTTCTCGACCGACCCCAATCTCAAGGGTGCGCCCACCAATCATGTGGTGCCGATCCGCGAGGTGCGGCTCTCGGCCGGCGCGGAATTCATCGTGGTCATCTGCGGTGACATCATGACCATGCCGGGCCTGCCCAAGGTCCCGTCAGCCGAGGTGATCGGTCTCGACGACAAGGGCCAGATCGCCGGCCTCTTCTAGGACCGAGTCGGCCCCTTTCGAGAGTCAGAAGGGCGCGCCGGTTCTTCCGGTGCGCCCTTTTCGCGTTGCAGCGGCGCGAATCCAGCCTTTCGCACCTGCGACAAAGCGGCTCATGAACTCTGCGAGAATTGCACAATCCTGGGGCAAAATCGGCCAAGCTCAGCCCCAAAGCGCTTTAAAATTTGTCAGACTGCTGCGCTATGCGGCATCGCAGCATTCGAATTCAACAGTGTTACAGAATTATAAAGATCTGTATTAATTGATATAAGTCTAGATATGCAAAAACAGCATTGCTCTTTCTGTTGCGTTGCACCTAAATTGGGGGCGTAAACAGCAACCATCACGATGTCAATCCAAAGGGGAATGACCATGTTCGAAGTCCTGAAATCCCGCTACGCCGTCTGGAAGCGTTATTCGCGTACCGTCTCCGAGCTGGAGATGCTGAGCACCCGCGAGCTCGCCGACCTCGGTATAAGCCGCTGCGACATTCCGCGGTTGGCCCGCGAGGCTGTCCGCTCATGATCGGCTTCTCCGGACTGGCCCAGCTGCTGCTGCGGAGCCGCCGGATGAAAGCATACCGGCAGGCCCGCGCCGAGATCGAGACGCTTTCCGAGGCCGATCTCGCCGACATGGGGCTGAAGCGCTACCAGCTCGGGCATGTCGCCCGCAGCAAGTCCCTGCGCTGAGGTCGCGACCATATTGATTTCCGAGGGGCCCGCGCGGCAAAGGTGCTGCGCGGGCCCTTCACTTTCGTCTCGCGTCAATCCGCCGCCACAAGCCGGTTGCGAGTCCTTTTCCACTGTGATAGCCAACGCGCGCGGCGAAGCAGGCTTCGTTCCGCAGGTGTGCGGTTTTGTGTGCACACTTCCCTGAATTCAAGCGGTTCGATGCCAGTCGCCGGCCTCTTCCGCCAAGCAGAACGAAAGACGGATCGTGGCAAGCACAGATCAGACAGTTACTGGCGTCCCGGGACGCTATGCCAGCGCCCTGTTCGACCTCGCCAAGGAAGAAAAATCGGTCGATTCCGTGCAGGCACAGCTCGCCGGATTCCGCGCCGCCATCGAAGGCTCTGCGGATCTCAAGCGCATGGTGACCTCTCCCGTCTTCACCTCTGCCGACCAGATCGCCGCCATAGAAGCCATATGCGCCAAGGCCAAGGTCACCGGCACGAGCCTCAACTTCCTTCGCCTGGTGGTCAAGAACCGCCGCCTTCCGGCGCTTCCCGCCATCATCGACGCCTTCGACACGCTGGTCGCGATCTCGAAGGGCGAGATCGGCGCCGAAGTCATCTCGGCCGACAAGCTCTCGGCCGTTCAGCTCAAGGACCTCAAAGCCGCGCTCAAGGCTTCGACCGGGCGCGACGTCACGCTCTCAACCCGGGTCGATTCATCGCTTCTCGGCGGTCTCATCGTGAAGGTGGGCTCTCGGATGATGGACAACTCGCTCAAGACCAAACTGCAGAATCTCAAGATCGCCATGAAGGGGACCGCCTGATGGACATTCGCGCCGCCGAAATTTCCGCAATTCTCAAGAAGCAGATCAAGGATTTCGGCAAGGACGCCGAAGTATCCGGGATCGGTCAGGTGCTGTCGGTCGGTGACGGCATCGCCCGCGTCTACGGGCTCGACAGCGTCCAGGCCGGCGTGATGGTCGAATTCGCCAACGGCATGAAGGGCATGGCCCTTAACCTCGAGACCGACAATGTCGGCATCGTGATCTTCGGCAACGACCGCGACATCAAGGAAGGCGACACCGTCAAGCGGACCGGCGCCATCGTGGAAGTGCCGGTGGGCAAGGAACTGCTCGGCCGCGTGGTCGACCCGCTCGGCAACCCGATCGATGGCAAGGGCCCGATCAAGTCCAAGACCTTCAAGCGCGTCGACGTGAAGGCGCCCGGCATCATTCCGCGCAAATCGGTCAACGAGCCGATGTCGACCGGCCTCAAGGCCATCGACGCGCTGATCCCGATCGGCCGCGGCCAGCGCGAGCTGGTCATCGGCGACCGCCAGACCGGCAAGACCGCCATCATTCTCGATACCATCCTGAACCAGAAGCCGATCCACATCGCCGGCCCGGAGAAGGACAAGCTCTACTGCGTCTACGTCGCCTGCGGCCAGAAGCGCTCGATGGTGGCCCAGTTCGTCAAGATCCTCGAGGACAACGGCGCGCTGGAGTATTCCATCATCGTCGCCGCCACCGCCTCCGATCCCGCCCCGCTGCAGTATCTGGCGCCCTTCTCCGGCTGCACCATGGGCGAATACTTCCGCGACAACGGCATGCATGCGCTGATCGCCTATGACGATCTCTCCAAGCAGGCCGTGGCCTATCGCCAGATGTCGCTGCTGCTGCGCCGCCCGCCGGGCCGCGAAGCCTATCCGGGCGACGTCTTCTATCTGCACTCGCGCCTGCTCGAGCGCGCCGCCAAGATGAACGACGATCTCGGCGGCGGTTCGCTGACCGCGCTGCCGGTCATCGAAACCCAGGCCAACGACGTGTCGGCCTATATCCCGACCAACGTGATCTCGATCACCGACGGCCAGATCTTCCTTGAAACCGAACTGTTCTACCAGGGCATCCGCCCCGCCGTGAACGTCGGTCTTTCGGTG
>JAPLOT010000395.1 GCA_026400595.1 Alphaproteobacteria bacterium
ATGACCGCCGGGCCCAGAAAAATCGCAAGAAGCCGCAGGAAGGCGCCCCGCGGCATGCCTGTCAGTCCGCTATGCTGTTCGCTCGCCATCTGGTCGCAATGAGCCGCATCCCGGGGCTGAACCCCGGGATGCGGCAATCGCTTCTGCGCTTACTTCTGCTGCGGCGCGTACCACTTGGCCAGGCCATCCTGCAGCTGCTTGGCAGCGGCATCCGGTGCCATCGCGCCGTTGATGACCTGGGCGGAGACATTCCACATCTCGTTCTCGAGGTTGGGCGTTCCGCGCGACAGGATCTGGTAGGAGTTGCGGATCGTCGACCTGCACTCGCCGCGCCAGTTGACGAAGGTCTGCGCTACGTCGTCCTTCAGCGTCACCTTGGCATTGGACAGCGGGAAGAAGCCTGGAAGCTCGTTGCCGAGGATGTTGGCGAACTCCTCAGACCCGATCCAGTCGAGGAACACCTTGGCATCCGCGGCATTGGCCGTTTTAGCGTTCATGCCGATGCCGATGTCGGTGTGGTCCGAGATGTAGCACTCAGAAGCCCCCGCCGGCAGCGGCGGCTTGAAGGCGCCCAAGTTCAGGTTCTGCGCCCGGAAGGTGGAGATGTCCCAGGAGCCCGCGGCATAGATCGCACCTTTGCCGAGGCCGAAGAGGTTCTGGCTGTCCGGATAGGTCTGGGCCTTGAACCCGTCACCCAGATAGGGGGCCCATTTGGCAAGTGTGGCGAAGGTGTCGACATAGGCCTTGTCGGTGAGCTTGCCGGTGCCATCGATCAGCGCCTTGCGGCCTTCCTCACCCTTCCAGTAGTTCGGACCGATGTTCTGGAAGCCCATGGTGGCGGCTTCCCACTGGTCGTTGGTGCCGAGAACCAGCGGCACATAGGTGCCATTGGCCTTGATCTTCTCGAGGACGTTGAAGAATTCCTCATCCGTCTTTGGCTCCTCAAGACCCAGTTCCTTGAAGATGTCCTTGTTGTAGATAAAGCCGTGGATGACCGATGCCATCGGCACGCAGAACGTGGTCTTTCCGTCGTCCGTCGTCCACGCACTCTTGGCGACGTCAGAGAAGTTCGCCATCGAGGCGAGGTCATTGAGTGGCGCGAGGTGGCCCTTGTTGAACAGCTCGAGGGAAGCATCAAACGCAGTCCTGACTCTAGCATGTGGGGTTCACTCCTCCCGTTGGTGTTTTCTGTAAATCTATCATGGCTCAGCAAGGTGCTCTAAGGCCAGACGCAAGTTTCCACCGGCGTCAGACAGGATCTTTTGCGCCGCAGCATAATCCTGAGCGCCCGCACACAGCAGCACGGCAAGCTTCACCTGGCCATGGGCCACCTCGAGCGCTGCGCCAGCGCGGACCGCGTCCACCCGAGCGATTGCCGCGATGATCCCTTGGGCCCGCTGCCTCAGCTTCGCATTTCCGACTTCGACATTCACCATAAACCCGTCATGCACGGCGCCGAGCCTTGTGTGGACGAGGGTTGATAGCAGGTTGAGCGCAGCCTTCTGCGCCGTCCCGGCGCCCATGCGGGTGGATCCGGCGATGACTTCCGGCCCCGAGGCAAGGAGGATCTCGACGTCGGCCACGGCGGCAAGCCTAGAGCCCTGTTTGTTCACCACGGCAATGACAAGGGTCCCTTTGTCCTTTGCACGCCTTGCAGTGGCGAGGGTGAAGGGAGTCGAGCCGGAGGCGGCGATCGCCAGCAGGACATCGCCCGGGCGGCAGGCCTCCGCCTGGCGCGCGCCCTCGACCTCGTCATCCTCGGCAT
>JAPLOT010000221.1 GCA_026400595.1 Alphaproteobacteria bacterium
AGGGAACGGGACAGTAGGCCCTCCGCTGGCTCTTGCGCCAGATCAGTCTCCATCAATCGCCGACCACGCCTTCGCCGTCTCGTCATAGGCATGGAGCTCGCCCAGCGAAATGTCGAACCAGGCGCCATGAATGGAGAGCTGGCCGGCATTCTCTCGCATGCGGATCCAGGGGAAGGTGCGCATGTTGGCCAGCGAATGCTCGACCGAGGCGCGCTCGATGCGGCGCTCGAAGAGTTCTTCGCTCTCGGATTGATCATGCGCCACGTAGCGCGCCACGTCCTTGATTCCGCGCATCCAGGACCCGATGAAATCCGTGTGGGTCAACGGATCGATATCCTGAACCGCCGCACGGATGCCGCCGCAGCGGCCATGGCCCATGACCACGATGTGCTTGACGCCGAGGGCAAGCACGGCAAATTCGAGCGCTGCGCTTGTCGCGTGATGGCCGCCATCCGGCATGTAAGGCGGAACCAGATTGGCTACGTTTCGTAAGACGAAGATTTCGCCTGGCCCCGCATCAAAGATGGTTTCGGGGGCCGCGCGCGAGTCGCAGCAGGCGATGATCATCATGCTCGGCTTCTGACTGCCTTGGCCCAGCCTCTCATAGCGTGCGGCTTCCGACGCATAGCGCCCGTTACGGAAGCTGGCATAACCATCGAGTAGACGTTTGGGCAGAGGCATGCGGTATCCTTAAACCATCAAATCGCGTTGCGCAGCAGCCGAAGCCATGGCCTGGTCAAGCACCCTTTGCATATCTGCGGCACGGCGAAATGAAGGTTCCAGAGTTTGGCCAGCGGCCACTGCCCTGGCGAAGCGCTGGTAATTGGTCTCGACCGGCGCGCAGGCCACCTCCACCCAGTCGCCATTCCTGACATCCGCGCCGAGGCAGGCGCGAAGCGAGGAGCCGTCCATCCGGTGAATGACTTCAACCGCACCCCGCGTTCCGTGAACGCGCAGCCGCAATTCGTTGATGTGACCCGTGGCGTAGCGGCTGGCATGAATGACGCCCAGCGCACCATTGACGAAACTCACCGACATGGCGAAGCCATCATTGGCATCCAGCACATACTCGCCAATGCGATTGCCCGGCGCCTTGTCGAAGGTCTTGAGACGGCAGAAGACGTGATCAAAGTCCTGGCCCGCACCATAGGCCGCGAAGTCGACGATGTGAATTCCGATGTCGCCCAGCGCGCCGTTCGAACCATGGGCGGTGGACAGCCGCCACAACCACTTCGACTCCGTCTGCCAGTCACCCCACAGCTTCGAGACAAGCCAGCTTTGCAGATAGGACGCATCGACGTGGCGCACTTCCCCGATTTCGCCCGCCTTCACCAAGGTGCGGGCCTTCTGCAGGGCCGCCACATTGCGGTAGGTCAGGTTGACCATGTTGACGAGGCCCGCACGCTCGGCGGCCTCGGTCATCTCAAGGGCCTTGGCATGATTCTCTGCCAGCGGCTTCTCGCAGAAGACATGCTTGCCCGCTCTGATGAGCGTCAGAGTGGTTGGATGATGCGCGCTGTCGGGCGTGACATTGGCGGCTGCGTCGAACTGTCCCCAGGCAATGGCATCATCGAGCGATGTAAAGATTCTCGGTATCTTGTACGTCACGGCAAAGGCCTCTGCCCTTGCCTTTTCGACATCGACCGCCGCGGCGAGACGGACACCGGGGATTGCGGCAAAGGCCATGGCATGGGTGGTGGCCATGCCACCGGTGCCCAGAATCAGAAGCCGCATCAGCGGTAACCCTGCTCGCCCGGCTGATGCAGCTTGGCGCCGCGTTCAACGACCGGCTCAAGTGTCTCACCCACGGGCACGTTGGGCGCCTCGTGGATGGCCGCATAGGCCGGCTGGCGGCTGGCCGCCCAATTGACCGCATTGCGCAGCACGAGCCCGACGGTCGCATCGTAGTAGGTCGGATAGGTTTCGTGGCCGGGGCGGAAATAGAAGATGTTTCCGGCGCCGCGGCGATAGGTGAGGCCGGAGCGAAAGACCTCGCCGCCCTGGAACCACGAGATGAAGACCGTCTCGAGCGGCTCGGGAACCGAGAAATGCTCGCCGTACATCTCCTCGTTCTCGAGTTCGAAATACTGCGGCAGGCCGCGCGCGATGGGATGGCCGGGTGCCGTGACCCAGAGCCTTTCGCGCTCGCCC
The DNA here is from genome assembly GCA_026400595.1 of Alphaproteobacteria bacterium. GTDB lineage: Bacteria > Pseudomonadota > Alphaproteobacteria > Rhizobiales > Aestuariivirgaceae > Aestuariivirga. Next base: position 2,152 of record JAPLOT010000221.1, read on the forward strand.
GCCTCGCGCCACTTGAGCGCGCAGGGGCTGCCCATGAGCCGCCGGAAGATTTTCGAGAAATGCGCCGAGTGCA
>JAPLOT010000386.1 GCA_026400595.1 Alphaproteobacteria bacterium
TGGTGCGCCTTTCGTCAAGATGATCGGCATGGCTCGCGGCCCGATCGCGGCGGCAATGGTGGGCAAGACCATCGGGCAGGCGATCAACGACCATCAGATTCCAGTGTACATTGCGCGATTCGGCTGCTCGATAGACGAGATATTCGTTACCGCAAGTGCGATGCGACACGATTTGGGCGCCGCCGAGTTCGACAAGATTCCAGCCGGCGCGCTTGGTCTCTACACATACTACGAGCGGCTCGCCCAAGGGCTGCGGCAGTTGATGGCCGGCAGCCGGAAGTTCTCCCTCGAACACATATCCCGCGACGATATCGCCGCGCTGACGCCGGAGGCGGCCGAGATCAGCGGGATTCCATTTATAATGGATGTGGACCGCGAAGAAGTAGAGGCTATTCTCAACTCATAAGAGTTAACGCTTGGGGAGTAAGACCTAAGCATCCTGAGACTGGTATGCTAAGAGGAAGGGTTGGAGCCTCTCGTGCTGAATGTAGAAATCAACGAACACATTTAGACGGGAGGATCCAACGTGAGTAATCTTAGCACAGTATCGAGGAAGATACAGCCTGGAGATTATGAAGTATTCGTGGGTTTGGATGTAGACAAGCGGAGCATAGCGCTGACACAGGTGGATCACCTGGGCATTGAGAGAGCGATGAGGATGCCGTATGATGCGGATATGCTGCTTAGTTACGTCCGCAACCAGCTTGGCAACAGGCGGGTTGCCTTTGTCTATGAAGCAGGACCGACTGGGTTTGGGCTGCACGATGAAGTGGTGGCGGCGGGGTATCCGTGCCTTGTTGTGTCGCCGGCGTCTGTGCCCACAGCTCGAGGGAAGCGGGTTAAGACAAATCGGCTGGACAGCAGGAAGCTTGCGCTGCAGTTGAGGGGTGGAGGTTTGGAGGGGGTCAGGGTTCCGACGGAGGAATACAGACATCTACGAGAGCTGGTGGAGTTGCGCAAGATGCACGTCCGGGGGGCGGCTGCGCACAAGTGCCGGATCAAGGCTTTGCTTTTGAGGTATAGTATAGCCTTCCCAGGCAAGACACCGGGAGGGTATTGGTCAAAAGAGGTGATAGGTCGGCTAAGGAACTTGGAATGTGAGCCAGTTTTGTGTTTCAAGATCGTGTCGCTTCTGGACAGCCTGGAGTTCAGCCGTCAGCAGGCGCTGAAGGCGCAGGTTGCGATGCGAGAGTTCGTGGAATGGAACCAGGATATATCAGAGTCGGTGTGGTACGCGATGAGTTTGCCGGGTATCGGCTGGATAGTAGGAACCTATGCCATTGCAAGGATAGGCGATTGGCGCCAGATGGGATCGTCAGATCAGACAGCGAGTTTTCTGGGGCTGGTGCAGACTGAGAACTCCACGGGAGATAGGACTGACCGGGGGTCCATCACAAAAGCGGGTGATCCAGTGCTGCGCAGCCTTCTGGTAGAGGCGGCGTGGACGGCGATACGCAAGGATCCTGAGTTGGCGGAGTTCTACCACCGAGTGTATTCGAATCATCCTAAGCACATAGCGGCGCGGGTAGCGATAGTAGCGGTTGCCAGGAAGCTGGCGACGCGGCTGCATTGTGTGCTGAAGGAACGTCGGGAGTATAGGGCGAGAATGGTCGTCCAGGAAGGAGTGTGAGTTCTGTCAGCATCTTCTCCTGAAGAAAGGAGAGGTCAGCGTCTTGGGAGTGGCTCGACGACAGGCAGAAGGAAGATTCGTTCTTGAGACAGAGACTTCCAAGGCCTAACAGCAGGCCAGACGCATTGTCCAATCAGTGAGATTTCCTTGAGGAATGCCACGTATAGCAGCTAGCCTTCCTGCTGACGGTGAAGACGCTGATAAACCCTCTACAGACAGCACGTGGCCAAATATCTTGACTCTTACATAGCAGCCTGTCGAAGGGTGCGATCCCGATGCTCGGGACATCCTTCGACAAGCTCAGGATGCCGTCCGAAGGCACTGAAAACAATGCTCCTGCTCTCCACCCCCGAATACC
>JAPLOT010000202.1 GCA_026400595.1 Alphaproteobacteria bacterium
CTGTTCCAGCAAAGGATGGGATTTGGCGAGGTCTTATGGTTAAGAACCTGGACGATTGTTTTGAATAAACAGCCTTTTGTATCTGTCATTTTTCCGATATACAATGAATCTGCCTTTATCAAGCAAGTTACCTGATCGGACGGAAATCCGGCCACCCCGCCGGGCATTGTCGCATTGGTTGAAGGGGTCAGGTGCGCATTGGTTGCATTCCCAGGAGTGAGGTTTGTCACAGACCTGTTGTGTCAAAAGCCTAAGAATGATGTTCTAGGGATGGTGATCCGACCTCCCTCTCAAGGAGCGCATCATGTCCACGTCAGCAAGGCTCTCGCGCTTTGGGTTCAGGCAAAGCTCGCGTGAGGTGACACGCAAGCTAAAGACGGTCCGCCGCCGTCTGTTGTGTCAACGCCGGAGTAAATGTACATCGGTTTTCCGGAGTAAAAGTGCAGCACCGATGCCGTGGACGAGGCTCCCGATGTAGGAAGGTCTTGTCGCTTTTCGCACTTCAGTCCTGAGGGGTGGTGTCTGACGGCGGTTCTGGCCTTGCACGGCGCGCCTTGCGCCTGGAGTGAGCTAGCCGGAAGCTGTCGCCGTTCATCTCGAGGATGTGGACGTGATGGGTGAGACGGTCGAGGAGTGCGCCAGTCAGCCGCTCGGAGCCGAACACGGATGTCCATTCATCGAATGGCAGATTGCTGGTGACCAGCGTGCTGCCGCGCTCGTAGCGCTGGCTGAAGACCTCGAACAGCAGCTCGGCCCCGGTCGGCGACAGCGGCACGTAGCCGAGCTCATCGATGATCAGCAGCCTGTATCCGGCGAGCTGGCGCTGGAACCGCAAGAGCCGCTTTTCGTCACGCGCCTCGAACAGCTCGTGAACGAGAGCTGACGCCGTGATAAAGCCGACTGAAAGACCCTTCTGGCAGGCTGCCAGACCAAGGCCGAGAGCGATGTGGCTCTTGCCCGTGCCGCTGTTGCCGACGGCGATGATGTTCTCGCGTCGCTCGATGTAATCCGAGCGCGCCAGCTCCAGGACCAGCATCTTGTTCAACGACGGCAGGGCCAGGAAGTCGAAGCTGTCGAGGCTTTTGACAGTCGGGAAGCGCGCTGCCTTGATGCGCCGCTCGACTACCCGACGCTCTCTGTCAATCATCTCCATCTCGGCCAGCCGCATCAGGTAACGTGGATGGTCGACCCCCTCGGCTGCACACTGGCGGGCGACCTTGTCGTACTCACGCAGGAACGTCGGCAGCTTCAATGCCTTCAGGTGATGGCTGAGCAGGATCTGCGGTGTGTCGGTCATGCCGTCACTTCAGTCAGAAGTTCCATGTAGGACCGCGCCGAGGTTGTCGCCACGGTTGCCTTGGGCAGATATGGATAGATCGTCATGTCGAGGCGTGGTGGACGCCGCTCGATGCGGCACAGCACCAGGTGCTTCACGGCATCAAAGCCGACCGCGCCACGGGCAATGGCATCACGCACGGCGGCGGCAACGTCATCGATCCTGAACACCTCCATCAGCCGCAGCACCTGCACAAACTCGCGCTTGCCCTTCTTGCCCATCCGGGCTTCCAGAAGACGCCGCAGCGTTGCGAACTCCTCAGGCAACTGCCATCCAACCAGTGGTGCAGCCTGGTCGAGCGCATTGATCTTCTGCTCGATGAGCGCCAGGTAGTGCAGTGGATTGAACACGAAGTCCTCACGCTCGTAGGAACGTGGATGACGCGCGATGATCTCGGCCCCGCAGGTGATGACGACCTCATGCACATAGCCCCGGGCCAGCACTTTCCGGTACCCGTAAGTCGTCGGGGTCGAGTAGTCGTTGCACCGGTAGCGCACCAGCGCCAGCGAGGAGACCTGCGTGGTCACCTTCTCGCAGGCGTCGTAGGGTGCCGGCAGTGGCGTCTGGAAAGCGGCAAGGTCACGCTCCAGGCGTTCACCGATCGTCCCGTGCTGGCCGCGCAAACAGTCTGACAGTCGACGGCGGCAGCAGTTCATCAGATGAGCATTCAACGCCTCGAAGCTCTCGAACACCGGGATCGGCACGAGAAAGTTCCGACGTGCATAGCCGACAAGCCCTTCGACCTTGCCTTTGTCGTTGCCCTTGCCAGGCCGGCCGAACCGGTCCTCGAACAGGTAATGCGACTGCAACTCGCTGAACACCCGCGTCCGCCGCCGCTTGCCATCGCCAAGAATGCGGGCAACCGCGATCTTGGTGTTGTCATAGAGAATCGACTTTGGCACGCCGCCGAAGAATGAGAACGCTCTGACATGTCCGTCGCAGAAGGCTTCCGTCGTCTCGGCCGGGTAGGCCACCACAAAGATCGCGTCGGAATGTGGCAGGTCCATCGCAAAGAAGTGGATCTTGCGCTCGACACCGCCGATCACGCCAATGGCTTCACCAAAGTCCGCCTGGGCATGCCCTGGCGGATGCGAAAGCGGCACGAACATCTCCCGCGTCCGCTGGCGCCAGTCCGCAACGTAGTCCTTCACGATCGTGAGCTTGCCGGTAAAGCCGTGTTCGTCCCGCAGCCGTTCGAATACACGCTTGCTCGTATGCCGCTGCTTCTTCAGGCTATCCCTGTCAGCCGTCAGAATCGCATCTATGATGCCAGTGAACCCGTCGAGCTTCGGCCGCAAGGGTGGCTTCTTGCGTACGTATCCGGGCGGTACCGAGAACTTCAGCGTCTTCGAGACCGTTCGGGCATTGATGCCGAACCGCTCTGCTGCAGCCCGCTCACTGATCCCCTCAATCATGACGGCGTGCCGAACCCGTGCGTATAGCTCCACTGTCTTCATCCCCCACCCCCTGCCTGTTCAAGCAGGGGACTCTAACTGCCGCAGTTTTACTCCGGCGCAGCCAAACCAATCGGCCGCTTCAGTGAGGTATTATCGCTCCGGCTTTTAGATGCTTGCCGGTGAGCACTGGTTTACCGACGAGTTGCCGGAGCTGGGTTCGAAGGATGCAGCGCTGCACATGCAGGGCGTCTGGATCGTGGAAATCGCCGAGCTCGATGCCATCGGCCGCGCCGAGGTCTCGCGCATCAAGGCGTTCCTCACCCGCACCACGGACCGATTCCGCCCGCCTTATGGCCGCTACACCATCGAGGTGCCGCGCCAATGCGTCTTCGCAGGCACCGTGAACCCCGACACGTATCTCCGTGACGAGACCGGCAACCGCCGTTTCTGGCCGCTGCGCTGCGGCGCCATCGACATTCCGGCACTGGCGCGTGATCGCGATCAGATCTGGGCCGAGGCCGTGCATCGTTTCAAGGCGGGCGCCATCTGGTGGATCGAGGACCAGGCCCTCCTTTATGAGGCGAAGGCCGCCCAGGAGGCGCGCTATCAGGCCGATGCCTGGGATGCCCGCATCGACCGCTGGTTGACCCATGACATGCGCCGGGTGAATCGCGGCTTCGCCGGCATCGATGATTGGCGGAACGAGGATCTGGAACGCGCCGAATCCATCCGCGATGTATCGGTCGGCGAGATCCTCGAGGGTGCGCTGGGCATCGAGCCAGGCAAATGGACCAAGATCGACCAGATGCGGGTCGGTGCCTGGCTCAAGTCGCGGCAGTGGGAACGGTATCGGGCCCGCAGCGGAGAGGCCCGCGAGTGGCGTTACCGGAAAACTGACGCACCCGACTGAGTATGCTCATCATATCTTATGAGAGCAAAGTTTGCAGGGGGCATCCTAAAGGGTGTCCCCTCGTGTTTTGGTCAGGTCCCACCTCGGTGTTAGGTCCCACCTCGCACCCAAGGTGGGACCAGAATTAACCCAATGAAATCAATTGTGGTCTCACTGGTCCCACCTGGACCACCAACTTTCTTTGTCTCTGTATATAAAACGTGTGTCCCACCGGATTCATTCCCTCACACGAATGTAAGGTAAAAAGGTGGGACCAGGTGGGACCTAGATGGAAGGCATTGATTTTAGATGCGTTTTTCTGGTCCCACTTCATGATCGAGGTGGGACCAGGTGGGACCAGGTAGGACCCTCGTTCAGGCAGCACTTCTTGTATTTTTTCCCGGAGCCGCAGGGGCAGGGGTCGTTCCGCCCGACATCTCGATAGGGATTGAAGGCAATGTCCGGCTCATTCCAGAGGGCCCGAGAATTCTCCTCTTCAGCCAGTTCCTTCTCGAGGCTCCTGAGGTACTCCTCCGAATAGCCATGCCATGACGAAACCTCCTGGATCGTATCGATTGCGGTCGGTCTGGCCTGCTGATCCAGGAACCATTTGCCGCTGGGATCCTCGGCAGCCGCGAGCTGGTCCTCCTCGAACTCCTCAATGCTGTATGACGGCAATTCGCTCGTGTCCTTCATGATGGCCTGATGCGCCTCTGACTCAAGGTGCTTGAGGCCGAGGACGGCCACGGCTTCAGCCCAGTCCACCAGGAGGTAGGGGTCGGCATTGGGCTCCACGCGCAAATGAAATTCCTCGATGAAGGATACGACATCGGCCCGTCGCTCCGGCCGCTCAATGGCAATGCGCAGCAACGATGACAACATGCCGGTTCGGACAAAGAGATAGGCGTTGCGGTCGAGGAGGATGTCGACGATAGGCCTAAGGTCTTCGGTTGCCACGCTGGCCATGACCCTGTCCGAGGCCTCGGTTATGGTGTCGTCCAGAAGGGCATCAAGCGTGTCCTCGTCAAGACTCAGGAATTTCGCCAGCGACAGGTAGGCACGCGGATCGCCCCATTCTCCGAGGATGTAGAAGATGATCGAATAGGAACCCGCATAGGGGAGTTCCTCCCAGGGCGTGTGCTGTGCGCGCTCGATTTCGGCGAGGAACACCGGGAGCATCTCTTCCCTTGCCTCGAGTGCCGCCCGGATGGCCGCAACTGGCGCGGTGCGGCTCGTCTCAAACTCCGTGAGAACCTCTTTCGGCGTCATGACCGGGTTCCTTGCGAAGAAGTTGGGTCGGGAAGATCTCTTATCGTGGACCAGGGATTCGGCCAACGTCACTCCTGGGGCCGTGCAGTCTTTTCACCAACTCTGCTCTCACTTGGCGACGAGAGCAGGCGGGCTGTTTCCGCTTGAACCTGTGATCGCATTGTGATTCCCTGTCTCTGACCGAAGCCGAAGGCCCACCGTCTGTGAGCCTTCGATATGAATCTCGCCAATCCCCGCCAAGTATTACCGCAGGCTAGTCCAGCCGCGGGACACTCATCTGATTCCCTTCCCTCCATCCTCGCCCTCGACCTCGGCAGCACGACCGGCTGGGCTCTGCGCAACAGCCGCTGCCGCATCCTGCATGGCACGGCCGAGTTCAGGCCCACGCGTTTCGAAGGTGGCGGCATGCGCTGCCTGCGCTTCGAGCGCTGGCTCGACGAGACGCGGAAGATCGCAGGCGGCATTGATGCGGTCTACTTCGAAGAAGTCCGCAGGCACGCAGGCACTGACGCGGCCCATGTTTTTGGTGGATTCCTCGCCACGCTGTCGGCTTGGTGCGAGGCGCAGGGCATTCCTTACAGCGGCGTGCCGGTGGGCACATGGAAACGTCACGCCTGCGGCAAGGGGAATGCCGACAAGCAGGCAGTGATTGCCGCAATTCGCGAGCGCGGCTTCGAGCCTGCCGATGACAACGAGGCGGACGCCATCGCCATCCTGCTCTGGGCCATCGACACGCGGGGAGGCATGGCATGAACAGCCCCGCAGAGATGTTCCTGAAGCACGCCGCCAATGTCGTGGCCGAGCGCCGTATGCAGTATGGCGATGCCAGTGCGGCCATGACAGGTCTCGCCGCCCGCTGGTCGGCAACGCTCGGCCAAGTCGTCACCCCGGCGCAGGTCATCCTCTGCCTGATCGACCTCAAGCTCGCGCGCCTCGCGCATGATCCCTCTCACGAGGATTCGGCGGTGGATGTCTGCGGCTATGCGGCGTTGCTCCGTGAACTGATCGATGCATCAACATCGGAAGGGAGGTGAAACATGGTTCGTGGACGCAAACGCAAACCCGGCAAGCGCTATCCGTGTGGCAAGCGCACCCGGCAAGAAACGGAGAAGGACGCCATGAGCACCGTGATTGAAGCAAGGCGCAGACATTTCGGTGTCACGGCGAAGCAGGCGAAAGACGAGAGGCTGGGTACCGCACTTGGCCGTCTTGCCTTTCGCGAGATGATCAGCGAGACGCAGTACCAGGCCGGCGTGGCGTTTGCCCAACTCTACCAGCAGCATCATGCGGTGCTTGGGCTGCCGTCGCCAAGTCCCCGCTCGGTTGCCGGCCTGCTGATCAACGAGGGAATCTTTGGTACCACCCCGAGCGAGCCCGTTCCGGAGGTGGTCGATAAACTGAAGCGGCGCTTCCGCGATGCGACCGATGTGCTCGACAGCTGCGATCGCGAGCATCGGTTGTCCCCGGGAAGCCGCCCGACGCTTCTGGTCTACCGCGTCATTTGCACTGATCAGGATGCAATGAACTGGCCGGAGGAGGACCTGGGAAATCTCCGCGTAGCGCTGAATGCGTTGGTGCGGTTGTTTCGGCTATAAAGCTCTAAACCAGCAGCTTGGGAAGCCTGCCGCTAGACCACTGAACCACGCCCGCGATAGAGCAGAGTGGAGCGGGAGCAGGGCGGCCAGGGGGTG
>JAPLOT010000517.1 GCA_026400595.1 Alphaproteobacteria bacterium
GTCCGGCAGCGAGATCATGAAGAGCCCGCAAGCCATGAACACGGCGCCCGTCAGGATGGAGCGCTGGTACCCGATGATCCTGTCGGCGATATAGCCGCCGAAGATGGCGCCCGCGTACACGAGCGCCAGATCGGCGCCGTAAGTGGTGTTGGCTTCCGCCTGCCCGGTGGCCGAGCCGCCGTGGAACTGCGCGACGATGTAGAGCACCAGGGCCCAGCGGATGCCGTAGAACGCGAAGCGTTCCCAGAATTCCGACATGAACAACATCCAAAGCGGGCCGGGGTGGCCCATGACCTGCTTGAACTCGGGGATCGGGCCCGGGTCTGGCGCATTCGTGGCTCCGCTCATGCGGTGTCTCCCGGTGGCTTTGGAAAGAGTCCGCGTGATGTAACTGCCGGGCGCGTCTGTGTCAAAGCCAATTGCGGGGCAGCGTCAGTACGATTTGGTGACGGAGCCATGGAAGTTGCCGGTTGCGAATCATCGGCAGACGTTCATGCGATGGGACCGCGTCGACGGCGCTGTCGATCAGGCGTCCGTTCCGGGTCTTCCCCGGGCGAGCGTGTCTGCCTTTCCGCTCGCTCGGGGAAGACCCGGAACGGACGCCCTCACCGACCGACCGCACGAAGGCTGCCGTTCCGGCATCGCGGATGATCGAAAAGAGAACGAAAAAAAAGGGCCGGCGTTTCCGCCGGCCCTCTTCGTCTCTTGATGCGCGTCCTTCAGGTCGCGCCTGGCAAGCGACCGAGGCTTACATGCCCATGTCGCCCATGCCGCCCATGCCGCCCATGTCGGGCATGCCGCCGTGCTTGTGGTCGTCGTCCTTGGCCGACTCGGCCACCATCACTTCCGTCGTGAGCAGCAGGCCGGCCACCGAAGCGGCGTTCTGCAGCGCGAGACGCGTGACCTTGGTCGGGTCCAGGATGCCCATGTCGAGCATGTCGCCGTAGGTGTCCGTCGCGGCGTTGTAGCCGAACGTGCCCTTGCCCTTCTTGACTTCGGCCAGCACGACCGCGGCGTCCTCGCCCGCGTTCGCGACGATCTGGCGCAGCGGCTCCTCGATCGAGCGCGACAGGATCTTGATGCCGATGGCCTGGTCCTCGTTCGAACCGACCAGCTTGTCGAGCGCCTTCTGCGCGCGGATCAGCGCAACGCCGCCGCCAGCGACCACGCCTTCCTCGACCGCCGCACGGGTGGCGTGCAGCGCATCCTCGACGCGGGCCTTCTTTTCCTTCATCTCGATCTCGGTGGCCGCGCCGACCTTGATCACGGCCACGCCGCCGCTGAGCTTGGCCATGCGCTCCTGCAGCTTCTCCTTGTCGTAGTCGGAGGTGGCTTCCTCGATCTGCTGCTTGATCTGCGCGATGCGCGCCTTGATCTCGCCCGGCTTGCCGTGACCGTCGATGATCGTGGTGTTTTCCTTCGCCACGACGATCTTCTTGGCCTGGCCCAGGTCGGCCAGCGTCGCCTTCTCGAGCGTGAGGCCGACTTCCTCGGCGATCACGGTGCCGCCGGTCAGGACCGCGATGTCCTGCAGCATGGCCTTGCGACGGTCGCCGAAGCCCGGGGCCTTCACGGCCGCGACCTTGACGATGCCACGGATGGTGTTGACGACCAGCGTCGCCAGCGCCTCACCCTCGACGTCCTCGGCGATGACCAGCAGCGGTCGTCCGGCCTTGGCGATGCTCTCGAGCAGCGGGAGCATCTCGCGGACGTTCGAGACCTTCTTGTCGTACAGCAGGACGTACGGGTTCTCGAGCTCTGCGGCCTGGCTGGCCTGGCTGTTGATGAAATACGGCGAGAGGTAGCCGCGGTCGAACTGCATGCCCTCGACGATGTCGAGTTCGTTCTGCAGGCCCGTGCCTTCCTCGACCGTGATCACGCCTTCCTTGCCGACCTTCTCCATCGC
>JAPLOT010000366.1 GCA_026400595.1 Alphaproteobacteria bacterium
CGCCTCGCCGCCATGCGCCAGCGCGGCCCCGGTCTCCGGATCGAAGATGTGGAGATCGGCGGCCGCCACATTCAGCGCCATGTCTTCGCCGGTCTTGGCCCTGACGCGCTCATGCGAGACCGACACCACGGTGCGGCCGCCGACGTCGACGGCCACATGCGTCTGGTCGCCGAGCCACTGACACGAGGTGACCTTGCCCTTGAGGGCGCCCTTGCCGGCATGCAGGGCGTGCGGCCGGACACCCAGCGTCACCGCTGTCTTGCCGGCCAGCAGATCCCGCACGGGCCTGGAAAGCTCGGCTGCGGGGTAGGACAGCGCGGCACCGCCCGCGATGTCGAAGCGTATCGTCTTCGAGTTGATCGCGAGGGTGGCGGGGAAGACATTCATCGGCGGCTCGCCGATGAAGGTTCCGGTGAAGAGATTGGCCGGGCGCGCCTTGAGTTCGGCCGGTGTCGCATACTGCTGCAGCTCGCCGCCTTCCATGACGGCGATGCGGTCGGCAAGCGCATTGGCCTCGGTCTGGTCATGGGTAACCAGGATCGTGGTGCAGGCGTTCTCGCGCAGATAATGCTTGATGCGGCCGCGCAGGATGGCGCGCAGCTGCGGCTCGAGCTGGCCCATGGGTTCGTCGAGCAGATAGAGCCCGGCCTTGCGCACCAGCGCCCGGCCGAGACTGGCGCGCTGCTGCTGGCCGCCGGAGACGGAGGAGGGATACTTGCCCAGGATCCCGTCGATCTCCAGCATCCCGGCCATGGCGCGGACCTTGCTCTCCTGCTCGGCCGCCGACAGCCGCGACGCCTTCAGCGCGAAGGCGATGTTCTCGCCGATGGTGAGCGGCGGATAGAGCGAATAGGCCTCGAAGGCCATGGCCACGCCGCGCTGCGCCGGAGGCAGCTGATGGATCGGCTTGCCGTTCAGCACGATGCTGCCGCTGGTCACGTCCTCGAAGCCCGCGATCATGCGCAGCGTCGAGGTCTTGCCGCAGCCCGATGACCCGAGAAGCGCCACGATCTCGCCGGGCTTCACGGTCAGGTCCAGCGCCTTCACGGCATGCACCGCCGCCTTGCGTCCGCGATAGACCTTGTCGACCTTGCTGATGACAAGTTCACCCATGGAGCCGCTCGCCGCTTGCCGTGTCGAAGAAATGAACGTCGGACGACGCGAAGCTGGCCGCGACCTTCGTTCCGGGCTCGGGCGCCTTTGCCGATGCGGGCAGCGAGGCGAGGAATTCCCAGCCGTCGGCGGCTTTGAGCAGCAGCACGGTGCGTTCGTTGAGCGGCGTCACCGCCACCACTTCGGCTGGAATGCCGCTGCTCTTGCCCGACTTGATGTCGATGGATTCCGGCCGGATGCCGAACACGACGGGCTTGCCGGCAAATCCCTTGTACCCCGAAGCGATGGCAACCTCCGTACCGCCCAGAGAAATACTCACGCCCTTGCCGCCCGCCTTCACCATCGTTTCGGCCGTGTTGATCGACGGATCGCCGAACAGCCGCGCCACACTCAGCGAGGCGGGCTTCACATAGATGTCCTCGGGCGTCGCGACCTGCACGAACCTGCCCCCGGCGAGAACCGCGATGCGATCACCCAGCGCCATGGCCTCCTTGTAGTCCTGCGTCACGTAGAGAACCGTGGCGCCGCTCTGGCGCAGCAGGCGCGGCAGCTCGAGCCGCATCTCGAAGCGCAGCTTCGCATCCACGTTGCGCAGCGGATCGTCGAGCAGCAGGATGCGGGGTTCCGCGGCCAGCGCGCGAGCCAGGGCGGTGCGCTGCTTCTGGCCGTTGGACAATTCGCGCGGCGCATGGCCCAGCACGTGGTCGATCTTCAGGAGCTTCGCAACCTTCGCGATGCCGGACTGCACGGCCTGTTCGGACTCGCCCTTGGCGCGCAGCGGTGTTGCGATGTTCTCGGCTGCCGACATGTGCGGGAAGAGCGCGAAGTTCTGGAACGCCATGCCGACGCCGCGGTGTTCCGGCGCAATGTCGGAGACGTCATGGCCGCCAATCAGGATGCTGCCCGCCGTCGGATCTTCAACGCCCGCGATGAGGCGCAGCAGGATGGTCTTGCCGGTTCCCGAGCCGCCGAAGACCACCACGATCTCGCCGGCCTCCGCCGACAGGTCGAGTCCCTCGAAGACCTTGAAGGCGCCGTAGGACTTGGACAGCGACCTGAGTGCAAGCTGGCTCATCCCTTGACGGCTCCCATCGACAGGCCCTCGACGAGATAGCGCTGGGCATAGAGGGCAAGCGCCAGCGTCGGGGTGACCGACAGCACGATGGCGGCTGCAATCTGGCCATACTGGATGCCCGAGGCTGTCACGAAGGCCAGCGCGCCGACGGTTACTGGCTGCTTGTCGGCGGACGCCAGGATCAGCGCGAAGACGAAGTTGTTCCAGGCGAAGATGAAAGCGAGAAGACCTGCCGCCGCGATGCCGGGGCGTGCCAGTGGCACGGCGATCTTGCGGAAGGTCTTCCACCAGCTGTTGCCGGCGATGCGGTAGGCGTGCTCGATGTCGGGACTGATGTCCTCGAAATAGCCGCGCACGATCCACAGGATGAGCGGCAGGCAGATGAGCTGATAGACCCAGATCAGCCCGATATAGGTGTTGGTCAGGCCGAGATCCTTGAAATAGAGGCTGAGCGGCAGAAGCACGAGGAGCGGCGGCGCGAAGCGGAAGGACAGCAGCGTGAAGGCGATGTCCTCGCCCAGGCGAAACTTGAAGCGGGCGAAGGCATAGGCGGCGGGAACGCCGAGGATCAGCGACAGGAGCACGGAGGCCGAGGACAGCAGGACCGAGTTCCACAGGTTCTGCATGAAGTTGAGCTGCAGGCTGCCGGCCGCGGTCCGCAGCTGGCCGGTGACCAGCGCGGTGTAGTTGTCGAAGATCGGGGTGAAGACCAGCGAGGGCGGGATGCGCAGGATCGTCTCGTTGGTCTGCAGCGACATGAGCAGGATCCAGACGATCGGGAACAGGAAGAACACCAGTACCAGCGTGATCAGGATGCCGCGGATGAGGCGCTCGAGGAATGATGTGTGGTCCATGGCCTACCTCGCACCATGCGCGCGTTCGCGCAGCTTGAGCCACTGCTTGATGAAGACATTGGAGAGCGCGTAGGTGATCGCCCAGAGGATGATCATCAGCGCCGCCGACCGGCCGACATTGGTGGCCTGGAAGAAGTCGAGATAGGCCTGGACCTGGAAGACCAGCAGCTTGTCGCCCGGCCCGCCCTGCGTCATCGCATAGATGATGTCGAACTGCTGGATCGAGTCGAGCAGGCGGAACAGCGTGGCGTTGATGTTGTAGGGCATCATCATGGGGAGCGTGATGCGGAAGAAGACGAAGCTGCGCGGCACCCCGTCGAGCGCTGCCGCCTCGAAGGGAGCCTTGGGCAGCGACCGCAGGCCCGCCAGCAGCAGGATCATGATGAAGGGCGTGTAGACCCAGATGTCAACCAGCACGACGGTGAGCAG
>JAPLOT010000063.1 GCA_026400595.1 Alphaproteobacteria bacterium
GTTGGCGGCTGTCAATGGTAGAGACGAAATCCGACGACAGCTCACGGGCATTCTGGCCTGAGATGTAACTCGCCATATGCAGGGCATGAATACCGCAATCGGCGAACTGTCCCGAGATTCCGGCCTGGGCCGGATCATAGCGCCAGCGCATGCGGGGGTTTTCAGCATCGGCCGCGTCGGCATGAAAGCCATGTGAAAACTCGACAACGATCAACCTGATCTTGCCAAGATCGCCGCGCGCGACCATGGCACGCATGTGGCGCACCAGCGAATAGCCGGTATAGCCATAATTGACGGCACAAATGGCGCCAGTGCGCTTGGCCGTCGCTGCAATGTCCTCAGCCTCCTCGACCGTCACGGTCATGGGCTTTTCGCACAGAACGTTGATTCCAGCCTCGAGGAAGGCCTTGGTGATAGCGTAGTGGGTGGCGTTGGGCGTGGCCACAGTTACCAAGTCAATGCGGTCCTTGCGGGAGATCTCACCCGCCAGCATCTCATTCCAGTCGCCGTAGGCGCGATCCTGCGGAATGCCGAGACGAAGCGCAAACTCGCGTCCCCTTTCGCGGTCGACGTCGAGAGCGGCAGCTTGCAGTTCGAAGCGCGCGTCAAGAGCAGAACAGATGCGGTGCACCGGTCCGATCTGGCTGCCCTCGCCGCCGCCGATCATGCCCCATGCGAGTTTGCTCATGGTAAGTCCTGTCAGTTGAAGCCGATTGATGTGAGGTAGCCGCGGTTGGCGCGAGCGTCGTCAATGGGAGAGGTTGGTCCCGCCGGATCGCAGTCCTGCTCCACCGTGCACCAGCCTTCATAGGAATGATCAAGAAGCAGTTGGCGAACTGCTTTGAAGTCCGTCATGCCCTTGCCGAGGTTGCAGAAGATGCCTTGTCCGCATGCGTCGTAGAAGCCCGTCCGTTTCGAGACCGCATCGGCCTTCACCGCGGGATCGATATCCTTGAAATGCACATAGGCGATGCGATCCATGTGACGCCCCATGAACGCAACAGGATCGAAGCCGGCGTAGTGAGAATGACCGGTATCGAGGCAGATCTTGAGTAGGGCCGGGTCGATATCAGTAAGCAGCCGTTCCACTTCGGGTTCGAAGTCGATGAAGCCCGCGGCATGCGGGTGGATTGAAACGGTGAGACCAAACTCTTCGGTCCCGAGGCGGGCGATGTCACGGAAGCGGCCAGCAAAGGCCTTCCACTCCATTTGATCCATTTGCTCGGCCTCACCCGGCCGTCCGGCAGTGGGGGCGCGTCGCGGGGAAATCGAATCGATCAGCACCATATGGCGAGCGCCATGGGCCTTCAGTGCCTTGGCTGTGCGGACCGCGGCGTCCTTCACTTCGTTCCATTTTGCCGGATCATGAAACGGCCGGAATACGACACCGCCGATCAGTTCGAGACCACGGCTTTGCAAGGCCTCGCCCAACACCAGGGGATCCTCCGGCATATAGCCGATCGGACCAAGTTCAATGCCCTCATAACCTGCGGCTCTGCATTCATCGAGCACGCGCTGCCAGGTCGGATAGCGGGGATCGCTGGCAAACTCGATCCCCCATGAACACGGCGCATTCCCAATTCTGATAGTCATTTCCAAGGCCTCGACATGTGATCAAATGCTGTCAACGTCAATCCATCGGCGCTGCTCGTGGGAGATCCAGGCTGCCTCGATGACCTGATTGACCCGCATACCGTCCTCGAAGGTCGGCCATACCGGCTGCCGGGCAGCAATCGCCTGGAGGAAGTCCTTCGCTTCGATGATGATCTGATCCTGGTATCCGGTGCCATGGCCTGGCCCCAGGCAGAAGGGCTCGTAATCCGGGTGAAGCGGTCCCGTGAGAATCTTGGAAAAACCCTGGCGGTCAGGCTTGGCGTCGCCCCTATAGAGCCACAACGCGTTTTGGTCCTCTTGGTCGAAGCGCAATGCACCCTTTGTACCGAAGATCTCATAGGCATAGCCCATCTTGCGACCGGTCGCGATGCGGCTGATGTAGAGAGACCCCATTGCACCGTTGGCAAAACGGCACATGATCTGTGCATGGTCGTCGTTGGTGACCGCTATCAGACCATGGGGCGAAGGCCTGACCGCATGCACCGTCTCGATGTCCGCGATCAGCGATCTGATCGGTCCCGCCAGCGCCAGCGTGGCATTTATGATGTGCGGTGACAGATCTCCCATGTTGCCATTCGCCCGCCCACTTGTGCGCCATGAGGCGGGAAGGCTCGGATCAGCGAGGAAATCCTCAGTATGCTCGCCGCGGAAGTAGGTGATTTCACCGATCTCGCCCGACGACACGATCTGACGGGCGAGTTGCGAGGCTGGTGTACGGATGTAGTTGAACCCCGTCATGGTGATGCAATTGCTTTTCGCGGCGGCGGCCACCATGACACGGCTGTCCTCCAGCCCCATGCCAAGCGGTTTCTCACAGAAAACGTGTTTGCCCCGCGCCAAGGCTGCAAGCGCGATTTCGCGATGGGTCTCCTGCGGGCTGGCGATCACCACCGCCTCGACAGCCGGATCCTCCACCAGGGCGTGCCAATCGGCGGTGGAACGGGCAAATCCGAACTGCCGGGCCTTGTTCGCGGCCCCTTGGGCCGTGGTGGTGCAGATCACTTCCAGTGTTGGCCGCAGCTTCGTATCAAAAACCGCTGCGACAGCCGTCATGGCGACGGCATGGGCCTTGCCCATGTAGCCACCCCCCACAATCCCGATGCCGATCTTGGTCATCGTATCCACCCAACATTGCAACCGGTTGCAAAAAAGTCAAACCGCATTTATGTTCGCGCGTCAAGAACGATGTGGAGAGTCGAATGTCATCTGACACACGAACCATCCGACTGACGATGGCACAGGCGCTGGTCCGCCACCTCGCGGCTCAGTTCATCGAGACCGGTGATGGCCGGGAACGCCTTTGCGGTGGCGGTTTTGCCATCTTCGGCCATGGCAATGTGACCTGCCTGGGCGAGGCTCTCTACGAATTCCGGAAGGAACTGCCGATCTGGCGCGGCCAAAACGAACAGTCGATGGCGATGGCAGCTATCGCCTATGCCAAGCAGAAGCTGCGCCGGCGTTTCATGTTTGCCACCGCCTCGGCTGGCCCGGGCACCACCAACATGCTGACCTCGGCCGCCATCGCCCATACGAACCGCTTGCCGCTCTTGCTGCTCTGCGGCGACAGCTATGCGACCCGCCTGCCGGACCCCGTTCTCCAGCAGGTCGAGCATTTCGGCAATCCCACTCTGTCCGTCACAGACGCCTTCAAATCCGTATCGCGGTACTGGGACCGCATCAGCCATCCGGCGCAGCTTCTCCAGTCATTGCCTGTCGCCATCGCCACGCTGCTCGATCCAGCCGATTGCGGACCGGCCTTCCTCGCCTTACCGCAGGATGTGCAAGGTTGGGCCTATGATTATCCAGTCGAATTCTTCGCCGAACGCACGCACCGCATCCGTCGCCAGCCGCCCGATGGACGAGACATCGTCGAAGCCGCAGCCCTCCTGAAAACGGCCGAACGGCCCGTCATCATTGCGGGTGGAGGGATTCAGTATTCGGGTGCGGCCGAAATCCTCTCCCATTTCGCCGAGGCCCACAACATTCCAGTCGTGGAGACCATCGCCGGCCGGGCCAACCTGGTCTTCGACCACCGACTGAATTGCGGCCCGATCGGAGTCACGGGCTCCAACTCGGCCAACGCCATTGCGGCGAAGGCTGACGTGATCCTGGCAATCGGCACACGGCTCCAGGACTTCACCACAGGCTCATGGACCGCCTTCTCGCGCGACGCTCGACTGATCACGGTGAATGTTTGCCGCTTTGATGCCGGAAAACATCTGGCCTTGCCGGTGGTCGGCGATGCAAGACTTGCGATCGGAGAGCTTTCGACTGCACTGGGCAGATACTCTGCGTCCACGAGCTGGACCGATTTCGCCTCCACCGAACAAGCCGCCTGGAACGCCTATGTCGACGAGAACATCAGCCCCCGCGACCGGGATGGCGGAAATCGTCCCATGTCCTATGCCCAGGTCATTGGCGCGGTGAACGCACTCTGCGATCCGCGCGACCGCGTCGTCACGGCGGCGGGCGGCCTGCCCGCAGAAGTTGCCGCGAACTGGCGTACAAAGTCTCCAGGCACCGTCGATGTGGAGTTCGGTTACTCCTGCATGGGTTACGAGATTGCCGGAGGCTGGGGCGCGCGCATCGCACAGCTGGAAAGTGAGCCTAGCAATGACACCATCGTTCTGGTTGGCGACGGTTCCTATCTCCTGCTCAACTCGGACATCTATTCCTCCGTTTTGACGGCCAAGAAGCTGATCATCATCGTCTGCGACAATGGCGGCTTTGCCGTCATCAACAAGCTGCAGAACAACACCGGAAACATCTCGTTCAACAACCTTATCAAGGACTGCAACATCGAGGGCGAGCCTTTCGCCGTCGACTTCGGGGCCCATGCCAGATCAATGGGGGCAGAGGCTGAGACAGTGACCTCTATCACCGCCCTGAAGGAGGCGTTTCTTCGCGCCAAAGCGGCCACGCGAACCTATGTGATCTCACTTCAGGTCGACGCTTTCGACGGCTGGACCACCGAAGGACATACATGGTGGGAGGTCGGTACCCCAGCGGTCTCGAATCGCCCGGAGGTCAGGCATTCTCACGAAAGCGTCGAGCGAGGACGGAAGAACCAGAGGGCGGGGATCTGACCGTGAACCTCGCGCGACTACGGCATAACCAGTTCCTGGTGCTGGGACGTGCCGGCATGGACCTTTATGCCGATCCGCCCGGAACGAGGGTTGAGCAGGCGGAAAAGTTCTCGTCAGCGCTTGGAGGTTCGGCGGCAAACATCGCTGCCGCAATCATGAGACTCGGCGGAACCGTGGCCCTGATTACCGTCGTGTCGGACGACGCAGTCGGTCGATTCATCCGTAACCAGCTTCGCCACTACGGCGTCGACACCAGCTACGTGACCACGACTGGCGGTGAAGCGCGCAGTTCGCTGGCGGTCGTCGAGACCCGAAGTGAAGACTGCCAATCGGTGATCTACCGCAATGGAGCTGCTGATTTCGCGCTAACCGACGGGCACGTTGCCAAGATCGCTTACGGAGACTTCGGTTGCCTGGTGGTCACAGGCACGAGCCTGGCGATGGAACCTTCGCGCGGCGCCACATTTCAGGCTATGGCACTGGCCCGCGAGGCGGGCGTCGTGATCGCTCTCGATGCGGACTACCGGCCCTATTCCTGGTCGAGCAGAGCTGAAGCCAGAGAGATCTGCGCTCGCGCCGCAATGCTCAGCGACATTGTCATCGGAAACGACGTCGAGTTCGCTGTCATGGCGGGTGAACATGACGGACTTGACCTTGCGCGAGACCTGGCAGCGGACGGAGCACGCATTGCCGTCTACAAGATGGGCGAAAAGGGTTCGGTCACCTTCTGCGACGGCCAGTCATTTGAGACGGGTATCTATGCCGTCACGGCACTGAAGCCCACAGGGGCGGGCGACGCCTTCATGGGAGGACTTCTGACGAGCCTCGCTGCCGGGCTGGACCTCGAAACAGCCGTGCGGCGGGGATCTGCCGCGGCCGCCATCGTCGTCACTCGCGTGGGCTGTGCCCCCGCCATGCCAAACAACTCCGAATTGGCGAGTTTTATCGCCGGCTACCCCGCCAGGACCTGATCTCAAAGGATGAAGGCCATGCATATTCCACCCTTTGACAACAACAACCGACCAATCATCGATGCAGATGATGCCCGTGTGCCATTGAACTACTTCAACATCGTCAAGCTCGCCCGCGACCAGTCCTTCACCTACATCGTTCCGGGCTATGAGACCGGGATCGTGCCGGCGACCGGAACCGTCGACATTGATGTCGAAGGTGAAGCGTTTCATGGTATCGGCCAGCGCGGCGTCGACGTCTGGGATGGCGAGCCTGAGGGCGTCTACGCTCCGTCAGGCGCTAAGGTCACGATGACCTGCATCTCCGAACGCACCGAGGTCTTCATTGCAGGGGCCAGGTTTGATGGCGTGCTCAGCCCCTTCGCGGTCCGCGTAGAGGACATCGACAGGGTGCAGTATGGCTCAGACGACACCAAGACCCATCGCAAAATCAAGCATATTCTCGGCACCAAGTACCGTGATCGGGTGGGACGACTGCTGGTGTCCGAACTCTTTACCGTCGGACAAGGTGGCTGGTCGGGATTTCCGCCGCACAAGCATGACACCGACCGACTGCCGCTCGAGACCCGCCACGACGAGACCTACAACTTCCGCTTTCGGCCCAATCATGGCTTTGGCCTGCAGCTCGTGCAGCGTGAGGATGGTGAGATCGGCGATGCCTATCACCTGGTGGACGGCTCAACGATCATTCTCGACAAGGGCTATCACCCCTGCGTTGCCGCTCCCGGCTATGAAATGTACTACTTCACCATTCTGGGCGGCCTGAGCCAGCGGCCGCTGGTGCAGTTTTTTCAGCCTGCTCACGCCTACCAGATCGAGACCATTCCGGGCATCAAGGACATGATCGCGAAGTTCAAATGACCGTCGCCACCCTCGCCGACGTTCTGCAGCCAGCAATTGTGCAGCGCAGCGCCGTCGCTGGCCTGGTGGTGCTGGGCTGGGAAGATGCCAGGGCCTATGTGGAAGCAGCCGATGAGGCCGGGCTGCCGGTCATTCTTCAGGCTGGCCCCGGCTGCCGCACGTACACCCCCGTCTCAGTGCTCGGAAAGATGTTCCGGGTATTGGCGGAACAGGCACGCGTTCCCGTCGTCTGTCATATCGACCATGCCTACACGGTCGATGAGTGCGCCATTGGCATCGACAGCGGATTTTCGTCAGTCATGATTGATGGCTCGAAACTGCCAATCGGCGAAAACATTGCAATCACTGCTCGCGTGGTAGAGATGGCCCGCCGCGCAGGCGTCAGCGTTGAAGGAGAAGTTGGCGTCGTCGGCTACGTAAGCGGTGGTGGATCGACGATGACCTCCCCTGATGAAGCCCAGCGCTTCGACCAAGAAAGCGGCGTTGATGCACTCGCCATTTCCGTGGGCAATGTCCACCTCAGCACTGAGAAGACGACGGGGATCGATTTGGACTTGGTTCGCCGGATCGAAGCCGTTACCCATTCGCCGCTCGTGCTGCATGGTGGGAGCGGCATTCCACCGGCCATCCGCAGGAGACTGGCGCGCGAGACGCGGGTCAAGAAGTTCAACATCGGCACCGAGCTCCGCATGGCCTTCGGTGCCGCCTTGCGTAAATCGCTGGCTGACCATCCAGATGTCTTCGACCGCCTGCAACTCTTGGGCAACACCATTGCACCGCTCAAGGCCGAAGCCAGGGCGGTGATGTCGACGCTAGCGGAGGAATAGCGGATCCCTGCTATCCCTTGTCACAGCCGCAAATCAAATCTGAACGGCATGATAATGGAGTTCTCCAAGTTTGGGCCTGAGCTTCGGCGCCTCGCGGGTCTTGGAGGGGTCGGCATTCTGGACCCAGTCGCGGTTCGCCCGGACGGGATCAATCGTGCCATCGGACTCCAGCGTCAGGCGGCCCAGGCTGATCGCCTTCCGAACGGCTGTGTGGCTGACACCCCTTTGAGCTGCATAGGCGCGGATTGATAATCCCATGGCTGCATTGCCCTCAATAAAGCAATCTCATTGCTGCTTATCGACTGGATAATCAGATGCGATGGAGAAAATGTCTGATCATCAGATCGACAACAGGTGAACCCCATGATGATGCGCAAGCCCCGAGACAACAGCCAGGCACTCGCCGCCTTCATGGCGAAGAAGGCCCAGATTGATGCCATGCTCATCAGGCTGATGGATCTCAGCGCGGACCACTTTGATGTCTCTCCAGACTCACTCCATTGGGGGCACGTCCGCAACCTCGAACACGTCGCCATTCAAGAGCGGTGGATTGACGTGCTGGATCAGGCGTTCTTGATTGCGGACTTCACTTTGGCAGCGAGTTCCGGCGTGACATCAAGGCCGTGAGCTTTCTTGGCGTGCTCGGCCGCAGCCTTCAGAACGTCGGCCTCCGTCTCGCCCTTGGCGACGAAATCGCAGCCTGGCATCAGGTCACCGCACTTCAGCATCTTGGACATCGAAGGTCTCCTCCAAGTGTGAAAGTCAACGGCTACAACAATACACCAGAATAGCGCTGGATCATAGTTCCGGACATGGCCTGTGCTATATGCATCGGTACGGTCGCGTTGCGCACGGGGCAAAGCCAGATCACCGGAGTTCCTGTGGTCTCAAGGATCTGGGCTGGAGACCCTTGCGTACGTCAGTGACAAATGCAGCAGGACATCATGAACAATGCGACACGAATGTTGATTTACCTTGGTCTCGGGTTTGTCGCTGTGCTCCTCGGCCTTGTCCTGTTTTGGTATGTGCAAACCCGCAATGTCGAAATCGCCCGATACGAGGTGCTCGAAGCCGACGGCGACATCGAGATCCGGGCCTATCCGGCACTCGTCGTGGCAGAGGTCACGCGGACGGGAAACAGGGATGAGGCCGTGAGGGCCGGATTTGGCCCGCTTGCCCGCTACATCTTCGCGAAGGAGCGGCCCGGAGA
>JAPLOT010000462.1 GCA_026400595.1 Alphaproteobacteria bacterium
GATCTCGAAGGATCGGGCCGAAAGGTCCACCGGACCCTGGGGACCCAGAACCTGCCGCTCCCTGCGTTTCAGCCAGTAGTGCCCGAACTGCAAGTCCATTCAACAAATCCTCACCCGGGCGGCAGGATAACTGAAGCCAGCTGCAAAGGCGAACCTTCAGCATAACCGACAATTACCGGTGATCCACAATAGGTCCGGGCTGGGTCATTCTCTTCGGTTTGGCCAAATCCATGTAAGGTCGGCTTGGCCCCCGATAGCGGGCGAGTTCTTCGAACGGCCGTTTGGGCACTCCGGGCCAACACCTGACGAAAGCATTCCAGGAAAAACAGGCCACACGACATCCCGGGAGTCCTGACGAGCGACCTATTGCCCAGCTGATCACGAGGCCCGGTAGATCGTCGTGCCTTCCTTGATGGTCTCCACGACTTTGATGTCCTTGATTGTCATGGGGTCTACGGTCAGCGGGTTCTTGTCGAGAATGACGAGATCGGCAAGTTTTCCAACCTCAAGTGAACCTTTGGTCTCCTGCTCTCCATATTGCTCCGCAGGCCAGATTGTCATGGCCTTCAAGCCTTCGAGTGGTGAAACCCGCTGGTCCAGACCAATCTCTGCTCCACCGCGCGAGATCCGGTTCACGGCCGACCACAGCATGAACATCTGGTCGAGAGGTGCAACCACGAAGTCGGTGTGATTGGTTGGGTGCAGGCCAGCGTCAATCGAGTCCCGTATCGGACTGATGTACATGGCCTGCTCCAGGCCGCGGTTGGCAATATGAGCCTCGGCGAAGTAGTAGGTGTGCAGCGTGTAGAAAGATGGACGGATCTTGTATTCGACGTATTTGGGGATCTGATCCTTCCGTGTGAACTGGGCGTGGATCATGGTCACCTTGCGGTCCCGCGTGAGATCGCCTGCGGCGGCCAGTTCATGGGCGTTGATGAAGGTGTCGATGGCAGCATCGCCATTGGCGTGGAGGTTTAGTGGAACGCCAAGGTCATAGACCTTCTTGACCATCTGGTTGACGGTATCCTGCGGGAAGGTGAGTTCGCCCTTCCAGTCCTTCTCGCCGGCAGGTCCGCCTGTCAGGTAGGGCGTCGTGAAGAAGGCCGTGCGACCTTGTGGTGAGCCGTCGATGGTGATCTTGACCCCGCCAACCTTGAAGCGGTTGTTGTACGTTCCCCATTGGTCAACGGGAAACTCCGCCAGCACCTTATCCACGTCGGTGATGAAGGGATACGCGATAACATCAATGATGTTGACCCCGGCATCGGTCGCCCGTTTTATCGTCTGGAAGTTCGCAAGATGCGTGGCGCCCTCGTGTGCGGTGGTGATCCCCGCTTCCGCGTAGAGCATCTGGCCAGCCTTAGTGGCTTCGATCTCCTGCTCCGGCGTCATTGGCTCCGATTGTTCCACGGCCTGGAGGAAGGCACTTTCCATTATGAGGCCGTAGGGTTCGTTGGTGCCATCCTTGCGTACGATGACACCCCCTGGCGGCGTCACGGTATCGGCACTGTAGCCGTACTTCTTGAGGGCGAGGCTGTTCATGACCGCACCATGCATCGACACGTGATCCACCCGAACCGGATTGTCAGGGAAAGCGGCGTCGAGGTCGTCACGGTTGAGAAGCCTTCCACCGGGCATGACGGTGTCGTCATAGCCATAGGCCATGATCATCTCGCCCTTGGGAATGCTATGCTGGGCTGCAAATGACTTGATCGTGGCAATGATCGCATCCACGTCCTTGCCGGGGCCGGACGGCGGCGCATAGACCTTGGCCTGATTGGCGACGAGCAGCGAATTGATGTAGTGCGAGTGGGCGTCGATAAAGCTCGGGAGAAGCGTTTTCCCACCGAGATCGACAATCTTGGTATCTGGCCCTCTGTGCAGATCCTCAATGTCCGGCCGGTTTCCAATGCCGAGGATCCTCCCGTCCTTGACGGCAAGGGCCTCAGCGGCAGGCTGCGCATCGTTGATGGTGACGATGTCACCGCCCACATAGATTGTATCGGCAGCCACAGACACCACAGCCGCGAAGACCGGAGGGACAGCAATCGCACTACTGGCGAGCAATGCGAAAGTACGGCGGTTCATGTGCATCCTTAGCTCTCCAACCTGGCTGCCTGGCATGTATCTCTTGGTCAGCCCGCAGCATCAAACCGGCAAAACCATCGACGTCGAATGCCTTGGCTCGCCTGACGGCATATTCAAGATCTGACCAGAAGTCTACTCGACTGGATGTCGGCTGCGGGTCATTCGCGTCGTTTCAGTCACTCTCGCACCGTATCCGCTCAACCCCCAACTGCCGACCTGCTCCGTTAAAGCGGGATGGGCGGATTTCCTTCGCTACACACTGCGGGACGGGCCAGTTCGCGCCGGACGGTGCTGGCGCAGACCTGAAGCACGCAGCCTTGCTACACGACGGCGCGGCTCCGCTGTCGGACTGAGAGCCGCTGCAAGCACGGCGGCGATTATCAGCAGCGCGCCGATGGCTGATGATTGGGATAGCCCTTCACCGATCAGCACGATCGCGGCCAGCGTACCGAAGACACCTTCGGCGCTGGTCATGATCGCAGCTTCGGTGGCGGATGTGTGTTGCTGCGCGATGGTCTGGATGACGAAGGCCAAGCCTGTCGAGACGGCACCAAGCAGGATCAGTTCGGGCAAGGCACCCATGAGCCGGTTCATGTCGAAGGGTTCGATCGCGAGCCCGATGATGAGGCATAGAACGCCCGCGCCTGCGAACTGCACGACGGTGATGAGGATCGGCTTCCCGCTGCGAATGACAGCATCGCCCAGCACGACGAACCACACCGAATAAATCATCGCAGAGATGAGGCAGAGCACATCACCCTTTGTTATCGACGACCACTGGCCACCCGCCATGAGAAAGGTCCCGCAGAGCCCGGTCGCGATGGCCAGCCAGATCACCGGTGATGGCCATAGGCGGTGCAAAGCCCATGCGACCAAGGGCGTGAAAACCGTCGTCGTAGTGATCAAGAAGCTGCCGTTTGTCACCGACGTGCTGCCGAAGGCGGCCTGCTGCATGACCATCGCTCCGGCAAAGAGCAGTGCAATGACTGTCAGGAGCTTGAAGGACGGGCGGACGCACCGTTGGCGGGCAGTACGTTCCTGGCCGAGAAGGGGGAGAATGATGAGTACGCCAATCAGACATCTGAA
>JAPLOT010000055.1 GCA_026400595.1 Alphaproteobacteria bacterium
TCATCCGGCGTCCTGTCTATGTCCGGACCCGCAAAGGTCGGCGTGGGAGCTGCCAGCGCGGCCACGGCGGGCGCTGCCGCAGCAGCCGGTTTCGGCGCCGGCGCGGCATCTGCCTCGCCGATCACGGCGATGGGGGTGTTGACCTTCACATTTTCCGTGCCGGCCGGGACCAGGATGGCCGACAACGGACCTTCGTCCACGGCCTCCACTTCCATGGCGGCCTTGTCGGTCTCGATCTCGGCGATGACATCGCCCGACTTCACCATGTCGCCCACGTTCTTGAGCCACTTGGCGATCTTGCCCTCCTCCATCGTCGGCGACAGTGCGGGCATCAGGATGTTCGGCATGGATCAGGGCTCCATCGGATTCAGCTGAAGGCGAGAAGTCCCGCCACCGCGAGGAACACGGACGCGATGACGGCGAAGAAGACATAGAAGGCGCGGCGGAAGCGGATGATGTGGGGCTCGGCCGCCGGGCCGATGCTGGCGCGCACCTTGGCGAACTGCCACCAGCCGAGATTGAAGTAAGCCCGGACCTTCTGCCCGGGCGGTGCCAGCCTGACGACCGAGATGGCCGACCACACGGCCACCAGCCAGGCGCCGATGGCACTGGCCAGGATCAGGGGCATGGCGTAGGCGACCAGCACGACGCTGCGCCTCAGGCGTTCACGTAGATGTCGGTGAAGAGCTCGCTCACATCCGGCTCCGGATCGTTCTGGGCGAACTCGGCCGCCTCGGTCACGATGGCCCGGATATCGGCATCGACCTTCTTGAGGTCGTCTTCGCTGGCATAGCCATGCTTGAGGATGCGCGCCTTGACCTGTTCGATCGGATCGTTCTCCTCGCGCATCTTCTGCACTTCTTCCTTCGAACGATACTTCGCCGGGTCGGACATCGAGTGCCCGCGATAGCGATAGGTCAGCATCTCGAGGATGTAGGGGCCGTGGCCCGCGCGGCAGTGCTCGACAGCCCGATCGCCGGCGTCCTTCACGGCACGCACGTCCATGCCGTTCACCTGCTCGGCCGGAATGCCGAAGGCCTCGCCGCGCTTGAGCAGCTGTTCGGAGAGCGCCGTCGATCGCGGGGCTGCCGTGCCCATGGCATAGCGGTTGTTCTCGATCACGAAGATCACCGGCAGCTTCCAGATGGAGGCCATGTTGAAGGTCTCGTAGACCTGTCCCTGGTTGGCGGCGCCGTCGCCGAAATAAGTGACCGAGACATGATCATTGCCACGATACTTGTTGGCGAAGGCAAGTCCTGCCCCGAGCGGCACCTGCGCGCCGACGATCCCGTGTCCGCCGAAGAACTGCTTCTCGCGGCTGAACATGTGCATCGAGCCGCCTTTGCCCTTGGAGTAACCGCCGCGGCGCCCGGTCAGTTCGGCCATGACGCCCTTGGGATCCATGCCGCAGGCCAGCATGTGACCATGGTCGCGATAGGATGTGATGACCTGGTCGCCTTCCTTCTGGGCCATCTGAAGGCCCACGACCACGGCCTCCTGGCCTATATAGAGGTGACAGAATCCTCCGATGAACCCCATGCCGTAGAGCTGTCCGGCCTTTTCCTCGAAACGGCGGATCAGCAGCATGTCACGATAGGCCCGCTGCTCTTGTTCGGCGCTGAATCCCGTGTTTTTCAGGTCGGTCTTCTCGGCCTTGCCACCCTTGCGCGACATGTAGGCTGATTTCACGGCCATGGCTCCCTCCGCATCGAACTTGATGGTGCGAACATAGCATTAAACCACTGGAAATGCGGGCGATCCCGGAGGTTAACCGGATTTTGGTTTACAGCAAGGATTTCGCAGGGGAATTCAGCGGTTCGTATAGACCACAAGGTCGCCTGGCCGCGCCATCTGCAGCTGCCCGCGCGCCATCTCGTCCAGAAGATCGGGGTCGATGCTCTCGGGCCTTAGCAGCGCCACCTTTTCCTCTAGTTGCTGACGTTGCGTCGCGATGGCCGTCTGCTTCCCGGACAGGACTTCCACCTTGGCCTGTAGTCGCTCCTGGTATGGGAAACCCCGCGGCCCCTTCCACGCATGCCAGGCGAAATAGCCGAGCAAGGCACAGCAGACGCAGGTGACGGCAAGATCGAAACGACGCATGGGGGCAAGGGCTCCGAAACGGCACCCAGATTTCCGCCGACTCGGTTAACAATGCGTAACGATCTGAGATATAGTCTCTTGACCTTTGGCAGGGCCGCGCCGATGTAACTGCAAGGGTTACCAAAAAATGTTGTCCAGCAGCCGATTCATTGTCGCCGTCCACGCGCTCAGCGTCCTCGCCCGGTTTTCGGGCCGGGGCCCGGTGTGCTCGGCCACGGTTGCAGAGAGTGTCCACACCAATCCCGTTGTAATCCGCCGGCTCATGGGCGAGCTTGAGAAAGCCAGGCTGGTACGGTCCGTGGCGGGTCGCTCCGGAGGATTCGAGCTGGATCGCCAGGCCGACCAGATCACGCTGGCCGACGTCTACTTCGCGGTCGAGGACGAGAACGTCTTCCGCATGCACAAGGCCGATCCCAACTCGCGCTGCCCGGTGGCAGCGCAGCTCGGAAAGGTATTGCACGGGCCCTTGCGCGCAGCGGAGTGCGCACTCCACACCTCGCTGGCCAAGACAACGCTGCGCGACGTGTCGACGGCAATCGTCTGATCCTCGGGAGATGAACCGGCCACAGGTCCCGGCCGCACCCGGAGCAACGCTCAGCCTTCTGGCCCTCGGCAACTTCGTGGTCGGCATGGGCGCCTTCGTGGTCATCGGCATCGTCACGCCGATCGCCGAAAGCTTCGGTGTCCCCAAATCGAGCGCCGCGCTGGTGCTGACAGCCTATGCCATCTCCTATGCGCTGCTCTCGCCCATTGCAGCGGTCGTAACCGGCACGATCGCCCGGCGTTACGTCCTGTCGGGCGCGCTTGCCGTCTTCGCAGTCGGTTCGATCCTCTCCGCCCTTGCGCCCAGCATCGAACTTCTCACGGCCTCGCGCGTGCTCGTGGCAATGGGTGGGGCGCTCTACACGCCAATGTCGGCCGGCGTGGCTGTCGCCATCATGCCACCGGAGCAGCGGGGCCGCGCCCTGGCCAAGGTTTTCGGCGGAATCACCCTGGCGCAGGTCGTCGGTGTCCCATTCGGCGCGTGGATCGCCTATCGGTTTGACTGGCCTGCCACCTTCTGGACAGTGGCCGTGCTGGCCGCAGCCGTGTCGGCACTGCTCTACATCAGGATACCGGCAGCAGTGAACTTCCAGCCATCGCGCTTGGCCACGATCGTCTTGGCCCTGAAGGACTTGCACCTGGTGGTGGCCGTGGCATTCACCGCAACCATCATCACGGCCATCTACATCGTCTTTACCTACTTTGGCCCGATCATTGAGGCCTCGATCGGCACCAACCCCGAAGTGCGCACGGGCTTCCTGGTCCTCTACGGCCTGGGTGCGGTCGCCGGAAACTACATGGGCGGATACCTGACGGATCGCATCGGTCCGGGCCGCACCCTTGTGGCGGTCTGCCTGGCCCAGGCCGCGATCATGCCGTTCCTCTCGATCCATCCGTGGAGCCCGGTCCCCTTTGCAGTGCTGGTCGGCCTGTGGAGCGCCTTCGGCTGGTCCTTCATGGCGCCGCAGCAGACCCGCTTGACTGCCATCGCACCGGAGGCTGTCTCGCTCGCGCTCGCGCTCAATGCCGCGATGATCTACCTCGGCATCGCGATCGGATCCGCGCTGGCTGCCCTGGTGATCCGCACACACGGCTTGGGGGGTCTCGGGATCGCTGGCGGATTGATGTCCCTCCTTGCCCTTGTACACCTCTGGCTCTCGTTCCGGCTGTCGAGCCGGGTCAGATAGCCTGAGCTGCTGGCCACTGGTACTGCGGCTTGGGCGCGGCTAGATCATTGCCAAGATCAAGACATCTGAAAGATCGAGAGGTTGATCCTGTGAACGGCGCGAAGGAGAAAGGTCAGCCCACGGTTGTCGCATACTGCTTCGACAGGCACTTCGCGCCCTATGCCGCCGTCTCCACGCTGAGCGTGATCACGAGCAGCAAGACGCCCGTGGCGATCTATTGGTGCGTCGACCAAAGGGACACGCAACACCTGACCCCATACATCGAGGCCATCGGCAAGAAGACGGCCGCGAAGATCCATGTGGTCCCGGTCGATATCGGCGAGTTTCTGGCCTGGAAGACCGTTCATCATTTCACGCCAGCCACATACCTCCGGCTCTTGCTTCCCGAGGTTCTGCCGCTGGACAAGCTCATCTATATCGATGCCGATACGCTTGTGCTTGGAGACCTCTCCGATCTTTTTGCGATCGATCTTGGTGAGCGCGTGCTCGCCGGCGTTCCTGATCCGGCCGGAGCGCGCGTCAGCAAGATCGCGCGCGCGGCGGGTGACCCGTACCTCAATACCGGCATCATGCTCATGGACACCGCAAGGATGAGACGGGAAGGATCGCTCGCAAGGTGCCGCGAAATCTATCGTGACTTCGAGCGAGAGATCACCTGGGTCGATCAGTGCATCATCAACAAATATGCCGAGCACAGAAAACTCGCGCTGCCCGAGAAGTGGAATCGGTTGTGCTTCTCCAATGCGCTAAGCCCGGACGAAAGCAAGCGGATCCTGTCGCGGGAGAACACGCGGGTTCTGCACTTCTTGGGACCGATCAAACCATGGCAGGAGTGTTGCAATCCAGTCGTTTCGTCCTTTTGGTGGCGGCACGCAGACAGGCTCGGGCTGAAGGGACTTGCACCCGTCCGGATCACCACCATCGAGCAGGCGCTTGAATCCGCGCGTACGCTGGATGCCAACGCGATGTACCGGGAAGCCAGCAGGACAAAGGATGTCATCATCAACTGGCTGCTCCGCCAAAGGCCAAGCACCAGCCAATCGGGCTAAAGCGAGAGACGCTCGCCACGAAGAGCGTTCAGGCCTCAGGCGGCGAGGGCCTGCTTCAGGTCTCCGATCAGATCGTCCACATCCTCGAGGCCCACGGACAGGCGCAGCATGCCGTCGGTGATACCCATCATCGCCCGCGCCTCGGCGCCGATGTTGCGATGGGTGGTCGAAGCCGGATGCGTCATCAGCGACTTGGCGTCGCCGAGGTTGTTGGAAATGTCGATGATGCCGAGATGGCGCAGCACATCGAAGGCCTTCTTCTTGCCACCCGCCACTTCGAAGGTCACCATGGTGCCGCCGAGCTTCATCTGCTTGCGTGCCAGATCCGCCTGTGGATGCCAGTCGAGATGCGGATAGATCACCCGCGATACCCCGGCACAACCGGTCAAGGCTTCGGCGACCCTCAGGGCGGCAAGCGACTGCGCCTCCACCCGCAGCTTGAGTGTCTCAAGGCCCTTCAAGAGGACCCATGCATTGAAGGGCGAGATCGATGGTCCGGTGTGGCGCAGAAAGGGCTTCAGCAACTCGTCCTTGAACTTGCGGGTGGACATGATGGCGCCGCCCAGAACCCGCCCTTGCCCGTCCATGTGCTTGGTACCGGAATAGACCACGACGTCCGCGCCATAAGACAGGGGTCGTTGCAGGATGGGTGTGGCGAAAATGTTGTCGACGACGACGTTGGCCCCTGCCGCCTTGGCGATGTCGCAGACCGCCTGCAGGTCGATGATCTCGAGCGTCGGATTGGACGGCGTCTCGAGGAAGACGCATTTCGTGTCCGGGGTGATCGCTTCCCGCCACGCCTTCAGATCCACCCCGTCGACCAGCGTTGTCCTGATGCCGAACCGTGGCAGGATGGATGTGACGACCTGGTAGCAGGAACCGAACAGCGCCTTGGATGAGACAAGGTGATCGCCGGACTTCAGCTGGCAGGCCAGCGCGCCGAAGACCGACGCCATCCCTGAAGCCAGCGCGTAACAGGTCTCCGAGCCCTCCAGCAGAGCCAGGCGCTCCTCGAACATGGTGACGGTCGGATTGCCGTAGCGGCCGTAGACATAACCGTCGTCCTCGCCGGCAAAGCGCCGCTCTGCGGTCTCGGGTTCGTCATAGACGAAGCCGGAATTGAGATAGAGCGCCTCCGAGGTCTCGCCATGGCGCGACCGGTCGAGCCCGCCCCGGACGAGCTTGGTGGCATCACCCCACTGCCGGGGATCGCTCTTGGACTTCTTCATGGCCTGGCCCTAGCTCTGCATCCACGGAAGGCCGGCCGCTTTCCAGCCGCCGGTGGTGCCGCGGTGGCCTTTCGCATCCTTGTCGCCCTCGAAGCCCTCGGCCACGTTCCAGGCATTGGCGAAACCGGCCTGCGTCAGTGCGGAGGCGGCCGAGGCCGAACGCGCGCCCGAGCGGCAGATGCACAGGATCTCGGTATCCTTGGGCAGGCCCATCTGCTCGATCTCGGCCACAAACTGGCCGTTGACCTGCATGGTGGGGAAGACCTGCCAGGACAGGCGGATGAGCCGTTCGACCGCTGGCACGCCGACAAAGACCCACTCCGGCTGGGTACGCACGTCGATCAGCACGGCGGCTGCGTTATTCTGAAGCCGCTGGAAGGCTTCGGCTGGCGTGACATCACCCTTGTGCATGAAACAACCCGTTCGTTAATCCGAACGCTTGTAGTCCAAACCCCTCGCCATCGCAAAAGGAAATTCTCCGGATTCCGCCCTGGTGAGCGGCTGGCCCGCCCCCGTGAGACGCTCTGGCGCTTCCGATCCGTACCCCAGACCTGTTAGAGGAATTCACCACCCCAATCCGGAGCTTCAGGTCCATGTCCAAGTCCCTGCCCGCGCGCGCCGATGTCGTGATCATCGGTGGCGGAATCGTCGGTTGCTCGATCGCCCATCACCTGACCAAGGAGGGCATCACCGATGTGGTCCTTCTTGAGCGCAAGCAGCTCACCTCCGGCACCACCTGGCATGCCGCCGGCCTCGTCGGTCAGCTCCGCGCCTCGCGCAACCTGACCGAACTCGCCAAGTACACCACCGGCCTCTTCGAAGGCCTCGAGAAGGAAACCGGCCAGGCCACCGGATTCAAGCAGAACGGCTCGATCTCGATCGCGCTGACCGATGGCCGCCTTGAGGAGCTCATGCGAGGCGCCTCCATGGCCAAGAACTTCGGCCTTGAGGTGCAGGTCATCTCGACTGGAGAGATCAAGGAACGCCTGCCCCACTACAACATGGAGAATGTCGCTGGCGGCGTCTTTCTCCCGAAGGACGGACAGGTCAATCCGATCGATGTGACCCAGGCCCTCGCTGCCGGCGCCCGCTCGCGTGGCGCCCGGATCTTCGAGAATACCAAGGTCATCCGCATCCTGGTCAAGGACGGCAAGG
This sequence comes from Alphaproteobacteria bacterium, assembly GCA_026400595.1. GTDB lineage: Bacteria > Pseudomonadota > Alphaproteobacteria > Rhizobiales > Aestuariivirgaceae > Aestuariivirga. Next base: position 7,264 of record JAPLOT010000055.1, read on the forward strand.
CGGTCGGCGTGGAAACCGACGGTGGCACCATCCTGGCCGACAAGGTCGTCGTCGCCTCCGGCATGTGGTCGCGCGATCTCGGCCGCTCCATCGGCGTCAACATTCCGCTGCATGCCTGCGAGCATTTCTACATCGTCTCGGAACCCATCGCGGACCTGCCGCGCAACATGCCGGTGGTGCGCGTGCCGGACGAATGCACCTACTACAAGGAGGATGCGGGCAAGCTCATGGTCGGCGCCTTCGAACCCAAGGCCAAGCCCTGGGGCGGCGGCGGCATCGACGAGGACCATGCCTTCGTCACGCTGCCGGAAGACATGGACCACTTCGAGCCGATCCTCGCAAATGCCATCAACCGCGTACCACTCCTCGAAACGGCCGGAATCCAGCTTTTCTTCAATGGCCCGGAAAGCTTCACGCCCGATGTCCGCTACTATCTTGGCGAGGCGCCTGAAGTGAAGGACGTCTATGTCGCCACCGGCTTCAACTCCATCGGCATCCAATCGTCGGGGGGCGCGGGCCTGGTACTCGCCAAGTGGATCAAGAACGGTCACCCGCCGATGGACGTGAACGGCATCGACATCCGCCGCATCCATCCCTTCCAGTCGGTCAAGAACTACGTGCGCGAACGCGTGTCCGAAAGCCTCGGCCTGCTCTACGCCATGCACTGGCCCTATCGCCAGGCCGAGACGGCACGCGGCGTGCGGCGATCGCCGCTTTATCCGTACACGAAGCAACTGGGCGCCGTCTTCGGCGAGGTGAACGGCTGGGAGCGCCCCAACTGGTACGTACGCGACGGCGTCAAGCCGGAATACGAATACAGCTATGGCCGCCAGAACTGGTTCCCCTGTGCCGACTACGAGGCCAAGCAGCTGATGAACAACTGCGCCTTCTTCGACCAGGCGAGCTTCGCCAAGTATGCGGTCGAGGGCCGCGATGCCTGCAGGGTACTCAACCGCATCAGTGCCAACAACGTGGACGTCGAGCCCGGCCGGATCGTCTATACGCAATGGCTCAACGAACGCGGCGGCATCGAAGCGGACCTCACCGTGACACGGCTTGCCGAAGACCGTTTCATGGTCGTGACCGGTTCAGTGCCGCAGACCCGCGACATGGCCTGGCTGAAACGCCACACGCCCGACGATGCCAACTGCATCGCCATCGACATCACCTCGGGATTGCCGATGATTGCCATCATGGGACCGAAGTCCCGCGCGTTGCTTGAAAAGCTGTCTGGCGCCGATCTCTCCAATGCGGCCTTCCCCTTCGGCACGTCGAAGGAAATCGAGATCGGCTATGCCCGCCTGCGCGCCAGCCGCATCACCTATGTGGGCGAACTGGGTTGGGAACTCTACGTGCCGGCCGAGTTTGCCGCCCATGTCTTCGAAACGCTGCAAACCGAAGGAACCGTGTTTGGCCTCACACCCGCCGGCATGCACACCATGAACAACTGCCGCATGGAGAAGGCCTACCGCCACTGGGGCCACGACATCTCCGACGAGGAGACGCCGATCGAGGCGGGCCTGGGCTTTGCCCTCGCCTGGGACAAGCCCGGCGGTTTCATCGGCCGCGAGGCCCTGCTGAAGCAGCGTGACCGCAAGCAGCAGCCCAAGCGCATGGTCTGCCTCGCGCTGGACGACAATTCCGCCACGGCACCGATGATCTATCACGAAGAGCCGATCTACCGCGATGGCGTGATCGTGGGTTCCACCACCTCGGGCGCCTGGGGGCACCGGGTGAACCTCTCGCTCGGCCTGGGCTATGTCCGCAATGAGTCAGGGGTCACGAAGGAATGGATCGACTCGGGCAAATGGGAAATCGAACTTGCCTGGAAGCGCTACCCGGCCCGCGTTCAGCTGCAGAGCTTCTATGATCCGAGGGGCGAACGCATCAAAGCCTAGCTGGGTGGATGCAGAAACCTGACTGCTGATTGGGCATGGCGGCCCAACCTGCCATTGTTTTCAGCACAATCTTGCCCAACTCCTTCGCAATCTGCCCAAAACTCGGACAGCTTTCTTGACTTTCGTCGAAGGTCGATGTTTCCTCTCATCAAATAAAGTTGCCCCTCAGCAAACCGACTCACTGGGGCGGATCCGCACGCAGGGGGACAAAGGGCGGGTCTGCGGGAGGAAATACAATGTCTGACCTCAATCAACGCATTGAGGCCATGTACCGTGCCGACGTGCGCGGTGCCTGGACCTTCGTTGCTCTTCTGTGGATCGTCGTCCTATTCGTTCTCTTCATGTCCTGGCCACATATCCCCGACAGCACGGTTCGTGGCGTCGTGGTTCTGGCCGCCGCTGCCGTGCTGATCTTCAACACGGCGTCCATTGCCGCCATGGTGAAGCACTACGCCGAGGACAAGGAATTCATCTATGGCCTCGACATCAAGATGCTCGACCAGTCGCGGCAGAACAGGGGCTGAGGGAGGGCAACATGGCAAAGTACACACCACCCGAACAATCCAAGGCGATGCAGTGGGTCGACATCATATTTGTCGTCGCCGCCATCTTCTTTGCACTCTGGTTCCCCCTCTGGATGGGCTGGGCCGGCGTCTCGCGCGCGATTGAGAAGATCGACAACCCGACCTGGGAAGCGCTGGGCCAGACGCCTGCGCAGGTCGAACAATGGGTCAAGCTCGGCTTCGCGGATGCCGCTGCGGCGCATGACATCATCCAGAACAAGTTCGACTATCATATCGACTGGATGCAGCTCATCATCCTGGCGATCGTCATAATCGGCTACTTTGTCTTTCTCTTCCAGGCTTCCGACAAGGAATACCGCGAAGTGATCGACGAAAAATTCAACGGCAAGTGAGGGGGCCGGTCATGTGGATAACCGTTGTCAACATCGGCTGGGCCGTATCCGCCCTGCTTGTCGCCTGGATGGTCTATGACTGGTTCAGGATCGACTCGACCTACTCGGAAGCCACGCTGACATCCTCGCGCGAAGGCGAGATCGAAGCGGCATCCGAAAAGCACAAGCTCTGAGGAGGCGAACATGGCAAAAGCTGCACAAGCCTCTTCCTCCGCCGTCCAGCGGGTCTCGCTGCTCCGCGTCCTCGGTCCCGCCCATGTCTGGGCCTTGGGCGTCGGCATCGTGCTCGTGGGCGAATACACCGGCTGGAACTTTGCCGCCGACAAGGGCGGCACCCTGGCCGCGCTGATCATCTGCTGGGTGATTGGACTTCTCTACACGTCTGTCGCCATGATCGACTCGGAAGTGACCTCCACCGTCGCTGCCGCCGGAGGACAATACGCACAGGCCAAGCATATCGTCGGGCCGCTCATGGCCTTCAACGTCGCGCTTTACCTTGTCTTCGCATACACGATGCTTGAGGTATCGAACGCCATTCTGATCGCGGATACGATCAAGGCCTATGCCGGTGAAGGCTTCACCGACTGGCACTACCGCGGCGTGATCGCCACGGTCATCGTCGTCCTGGCAGCGCTCAATTACCGTGGCGTGCTGATGACGCTGAACGTGAACTTCGTGATCACCGCCATTGCCTATCTGGCCATTATCGTCCTCTTCTTCTCGGTTCAGCCGTGGAGTCAGGGCGCAGTGCTCAAGCTCGGCGAGATGGTGACGCCAGAAAACGCCTTGCCTTACGGATGGATCGGCGTGATTGCCGCCTTCCATTGGGGCATCTGGTACTACCTCGGCATCGAGGGGACGACGCAGGCCGCGGAGGAAGTACGCTCGCCGGCACGCTCTCTCCCCTATGGCACCATGGCCGGCATGATCACGCTGCTGATCGGCGCGTCGCTCACCTGGTACATCTGCGCCTCTCTGATGCCGTGGCAATATCTGGGCTTCACCTACTATCCGCTGCTCGATGCCGGCAAGCTGACGGGCAGTGCTGCGCTGGAGACGATGATGTTCGTCGCCACCATCCTGGCGGCCCTGGCTTCGGCCAACGGCTGCATCAACGATGCGGCGCGCGCCTGGTTCTCGCTGGGACGTGACCGCTACCTGCCGCAGTGGTTCTCGGCGGTTCATCCGAGATACAGGACGCCATACCGCTCCATCCTGTTCCTTCTGCCGATTGCCCTGGCCTTCGCCTTCATCGCGAACCTGGGCCAGGCCATTACCTTCTCGATCCTGTCGGGAATTCTGCAGTACACCTTCATGAGCATCAACATCATCAAGTTCCGCCAGAAGTGGCCCCTGGGAACGATCCGGCGGGGTTACACCCACCCGTTCCATCCCCTGCCGGCGATCGTGCTGTTCATCCTCTGTGTGGTGACATACTTCGCGATCTTCCTCGGCTATGGCGCGCAGCTCACGGCGATGGTGGTGTTCTACATCGTCATGTCACTGTGGTTCCATTTCTACCGCTATCGCTATGTCCGGCGCGGTGACCAGTTCACCATGCCCTGGCCAAAGCCTAACGGTTATTGAGTTTTTCAACAGCATGGGTATGGCCCGCCCCTCAGGCGGGCCATATGCTTGAGCGATGACGTGGCAAACGGCAATCGGCATTCTGGCCGGCGTGGGGCTGGCATTCCTGCTGGCACGCCAGCTTCTGGCTGCCAGCGCACGCCGGGCAGCCGAGCCTGACATCCTCTTCGGTCGGGCACCGGACATTCTCGAGAACCCCAGGCTGGAGTCGACCGGAACCGTGGGGGTTCACCGGCTCCTGGGGGAATGGAACGGTCTTCCCGTTCAGATTCAAACAGTGGTGGACACCCTCGCGGTCCGCAAGTTGCCAAGCCTGTGGCTGATGGTGACGATCCCTGAACCCCTGCCCCTGCGTTCGACTTTTGATCTCATGATGCGCGCTGCCGGGCCAACTAGTTTCTCGAATTTCGATCTTCTTCCGCATGCCGTCCAGGTCCCCAGCGGTTTTCCGGAACATGCGGCGATCCGCACCGACGATCCTGCCCACCTTCTGCCTGCCCACGTCATCGCGCCGTATCTTGGCGCCTTCGACAATCCCCGAATGAAGGAACTCCTCATCTCGCCCAGGGGTCTGCGCCTCGTGCTGCAGATGGCGGAGGCCGACCGCGCGCGCTATGGCGTGTTCCGCCAGGCCGATTTCGGGGAGGCGGTGCTTGAAGCTTCCATGCTCCAGGATATGCTGGTTCAACTTGCCGCAATCCGCCGCGCAATTCTCGACTGGAACGCCAGGACCACATGAACCGCCAGCCACTGAACCCCTATCTCGTCCTCGCCGCGGCAATCGTCATGCCCGGCGCCGGCCATGTGCTGCAGGGAAAGCCGCAACGTGGCCTGATGTTCCTGTTCTTCACCATCATCCTCGGCTGGGTCAGCCTGCGCGTCATGCCCGACACCGCAAGCTTCTTCGCGCGCCATGTCGGCGGCATTTTCATCTATGGCATCTCCATCATCGACGCCTACAGATCGGCCCGCATCAGCTGGGAAACCTGGAAGTACGCCGAAGCAAGGAAAACAGATACTCGCTGATGCGCAACCTTCTGACAGCCGACTGGGTCATCGGTCACGACGGCCGCTCCCACGTCATCTGGACCAGGGGAGAGGTCGTCTTCGAGCAGGACCGGATCATTTTCGTCGGCACTGGATTCGGCGGCCATGTGGATCGGCGCATCGACTATGGCGAAGCGGTGATCGGACCCGGTTTCGTCGATCTCGATGCGCTGGGCGATCTCGATTCCACGGTGCTTTCCTTCGACAATGGCGACGACCACAGCTCGGGCCGCCTCTGGACCGAGGACTACATCAAGCAAGGGCCGACCGAGGCCTACACGCCCGAGGAAGAGCTTTTCAAGTATCGCTATGCCTTCTGCCAGCTGATCCGCAACGGCATCACCACCGCCATGCCGATCACATCCATGTACTACCGGGCCTGGGCCGAAACCTATGAAGAATTTTCTGGCGTTGCCGGAATCTCCCGAGACCTCGGTCTGAGAACTTATCTCGGCCCTTGCTACATGTCGGGCATAACCCTCGCCGCCCAGCACGGAAGCCCGATCCAGCACTGGGACGAGCCAAGCGGACTGGCGGGACTTGCCGAGGCCGCGCGCTTCATCGCCGACTTCGATGGCGCAGCGGGCGGCCTCATCCGCACCATGCTGGCGCCCGACCGGATCGAGACCTGTACCCCCACGCTTCTCGCCCAAACTGCCGCGGTTGCGGCAGAAACCGGCGTGCCGGTTCGCCTGCACTGCTGCCAGTCAGCCTACGAAGTAGATCTCGTGGAACGGCTTCGCGGAGTCTCACCCTATGCCTGGCTGGACCAGCTCGGCCTGCTCAATCGCCAGGCCATCCTTCCGCACGGCATTCATCTGCGCGCCGGCGATCTCGAACGCCTGCGGGACAGCGGGGCGTCCATCGTCCACTGCCCGGTGGTCTTCGCCCGTGACGGCGAGGTTCTCCGCTCCTTCGCGCGCTACCGGGACTTCGGTATCCGTATCGCCATGGGAACCGACACCGCGCCGCCCGACATGCTGGACAATCTGCGCCAGGGACTTACCCTCTGCCGCGTCGCCGATAGCGGCAACACTGCATCCGCCGCCGACTTCTACAATGCCGCCACGCTGGGTGGCGCCGCTGCCCTCGGCCGGGACGATATCGGCCGCCTGTCGCCCGGTGCCCAGGCGGACATCACCGTTTTCGACCTCGGCGGTTTCCATCTCGGCCCCTTCATCGACCCCGTCAAGACGATGGTGCTCGCCGGTACCGGCCGCGACTTCACGCACAGCTGGATCGCCGGCCGCCCCGTCATGATCGACCGCGAGATTCCAGGAGCTGATCTGCCAGCCATGCAGCGACAGGCCCAGCATCAGTTCGAGAAGCTGATGGAACACCAGCGCCGCCGCGCACCGGGAGCTCCGCCAGCGGACCAGGTTTTCCGCCCGTCATTCCGGCGCGCCAACTGAAGCCCTGCGTTGTCAAATTGTCATCAATCACCAGGAACCTGAGGTACTGCGCTTGCACCACCTCTCCCGCGGCGCACAAAATTCCACTGTTCATGCCCCTCCATTTCTTCTAAAGCGCAGACGCGTTTTCACCCCTCTCGACAGGAGTTCCAATGACATGACGACTTGGCCCGTGCTCGCAAACTGGACCGGCCCCATTGTAATGATCGGCTTTGGCTCGATCGGCCGGGGAACCCTTCCCCTCATCCTGCGCCACATCAATTGTGACAGGGCCAGGGTCACGGTGATCGATCCGGATGCGTCATGGAGTCAGCTCGCCGAAGACCAGGGCGAGCGCTTCGTCAAGGAAGCCATCACACGGCAGAATTACAAGACCGTACTGAAGCCAATGCTGACGGCAGGCCCGGGCCCGGCCTTCCTGGTCAATCTCTCCGTGGACGTCGACAGCCTTGCCATCATGCGGCTGGCCCGCGAGACGGGCGCGCTCTACATCGACACGGTCATCGAGCCT